>NZ_JADBVM010000125.1:0-11466 GCF_020244875.1 Microcystis sp. M44BS1 | reverse complement strand
CTCCAGCTACATCAAATGTTCCCAAAAAATATAGAAGAGCTAATGCAAATTAGCCGCTATCGGTTGAAGGATTACATCAAAGGACAAAGAGCGATATCGCTTGCCCTATCTACCTTCTAGCTCGCTTGTCCCCCTCTCAGCAGGTAAGGACATAATCAACTTTTGTGGGAATAAAATTAAACAGTACCATATAGGATAAGCTGCCCGCGCATTTAAATTGCTGGTTGAGATGAGGCAAGAGTCAAGACTCCCCCAAGGCTGTTCCATGTTTCCTTCTATTTATTGAATTTTAACATTTAATTTATAGGTGGCATTGCCACGAGTTCCCCCTACAATTATTTCATAATTTCCAGTAGCCGGTAATTTTAAACTAGATTGGGTAGCTTCTGTTTTCAAAATTTGCCCATTCGGTGCAATCACATCGAATACGGCATTATTTTCTAATGCTGTAATTTTCAGATCCATTCTCTGTCCTTGATTCGCTCTTAATAAATAAATATTTCGACTCCCTCGAACAACCGATTGATTAACTGTAGTGGTATTAGTTCCTGGTGCCAACCGAATTTGAGACACTAAACAAGGTTGTTTTTGATAAACGACTCGTCCCGTATTCAAAGAATCTGAAGTTAACGTCCATTTTTCTTGAGTTGTTTGAGTATCTAACTCAATTTTTGTCTTGATATTTAAGTTTAACTGATTCCCATTTTTCCTTCCTTGTAAGGTTTGAGTATAGGAACTATAATAAGATTCTTGTTCATTATGAATCGTAGCTTCTACCCGACCCGTGACTTGATTTCCCTGAATATAAATCCTCGCCGTAGAATCTAGATCATCATTAGCGACTGAAAAACAATAACCTTGAATCGAAGAAACGCTAGACGCTTGAGCAACTTGTCGGGGTGGATGATTTGCCATCCTAGGTGTAACATTCAGTAAACTTGCCAAAATGACTACAGAGCTTAATAATTTCATCATCATAACTGACTCATGATTAAAGGTTAATTGATCACTGATTATACTAAATCTGGTTATTAAAAAAGGAATATTACAAATTGTTAACCGAGTCTTAAAAGCAAAGGTTTAAAATGTTTAGAAAGCTCTAACTGCGGTAAAACCGAGGCTCTTCACCTGACATTCAAGATAAAAAACAAGAACACAGCACGATACTTGTGTCAAGTTTTCTACATAATTCTTAATATTTATCTCGTTTTTGCTCTCTCGCTCTCCTCGGTTTTCTCGACCGAATCGCTAAAATAATTAGGGGTGTTTTATTTTCGATGTCAGTCCATGAGTGAACCCGTTACCCTTGAGGATATTTACCAGCTATTCCGCGCTTCCGCCGAGGAGTTTGATCGCCGTTTAAGGGAAAGCGATCTTCGTCGAGCGGAAATGGAACGTATCTTTGCCGAAGCGAAATTAGAAAGCGATCGCCGTGCCGCCGAAGCCGAGCGCTCGATGGCAGAACTGAAACGCACGGTTGAACGAACCAGCAAAGCGGTAGATAGTCTGACCACTCGCTGGGGTCGATTTGTGGAAGAATTGGTAGAGCCGGGGGTTTTCCGGCTTTTTCAGGAAAAAGGCATTGATATTAAGGAAGTTTATCCCCGTGCCAGAGTCAAGCGTCAAGGTATCGCCATGAAAATCGATATCCTAGGGGTGGATGATACAGAACTCGTTTTAGTCGAATTACTACCTAGATTTTCTCAAGATGATGTGGATGAATTTATCGAAAAATTGACTTGTTTTAAAATCGCTTTTCCCCATTACAAAAACTATCGAGCTTACGGTGCAGTGGCTGGTATTGAAATCAACGAAGGTGTAGATCGCTATGCTTATCAAAAAGGCTTATTTGTGATTAAACCCTCTGGGGATACAGTGGCAATTATTAATGATGCTAACTTTCAACCGAATACTTGGTAAAGAGATATAATTAGGCATTATTAGGTAGGTGTTAAATCCCCCCGTCTATCGGCACCCCCTGTCAGTCCATGAGTGAACCCGTTACCCTTGAGGATATTTACCAGCTATTCCGCGCTTCCGCCGAGGAGTTTGATCGCCGTTTAAGGGAAAGCGATCTTCGTCGAGCCGAAATGGAACGTATCTTTGCCGAAGCGAAATTAGAAAACGAGCGCCGTGCCGCCGAAGCGAAATTAGAAAACGAGCGCCGTGCCGCCGAACTTGAGCGCCAAGCTGCCGAAGCGAAATTAGAAAGCGAGCGCCGTGCTGCCGAAGCCGAGCGCTCGATGGCAGAACTGAAACGCACCGTAGAACGAACCAGCAAAGCGGTAGATAGTCTGACCACTCGCTGGGGTCGATTTGTGGAGGAATTGGTAGAACCGGCGGTTTTACGGCTTTTTCAGGAAAAAGGCATTGATATTAAGGAAATTTACCCCCGCGCCAGAGTCAAACGTCAAGGCATTGCCATGGAAATTGATATCCTAGGGGTGGATGATACCGATCTCGTGGTGGTGGAATGTAAATCTCGATTATCTCAAGATGATGTGGATGAATTTATTGAAAAATTGACTCGTTTTAAAATCGCTTTTCCCCATTATCAAAACTATCGAGCCTACGGTGCAGTGGCAGGAATTGAAATTAACAAAGGTGTAGATCGCTATGCTTATAAAAAAGGCTTATTTGTGATTAAACCATCTGGGGATACGGTGGCAATTATTAATGATGCTGACTTTCAACCGAACACTTGGTAAAGAGATATAATTAGGCAGGAGAGCAAAAAGATGGAGTTGTGATAGATTAAGTCTAGGCAACCGCAATAAAATAAACAGGAGAATTTTTATGACTCGTTTAGTGGAATTTACCTCGGAGGAGGGGACTATTTACATCGAGGTGGATGAAAAGTTACCCTTACCCAAACCGAAACCAGAAGATGAACTTATTAGTCTAACAGATGAAATAGCTGTTAAAGCCGCTCAGTCTTTTGAAGACGCATTAAATGGCATAAAACCCGTGGCAAATGCCATAATTAATAAGGTCAAAAGTTTGAATGAACCAGCCGATCAGGTAGAGGTCAAGTTTGGGATAAAAATGACTGTTGGACTAGGGGCTATTATTGCATCTGGCAGCGCCGATGTTAATTATGAAATTACCCTAAAATGGGATAACAAGGAAAAAAATAAGCAATCATCTACTCAATAAGGACTTAGATAAAAATAATGGTTGCATCTCTAGAATCTTCTGTGGTCAGAATTTATAAGCAACGAAAAAATAAAGATGATAAAATAGAAATTGTTGGGGCAGGATTTCTAATATCATCAGAATACTTGATTACCTGCGCTCATGTTGTCAATGAATCTTTAGGATTAGTATTAACATCTGCTGAGAAACCCCCTGACATTATTGAGTGTGATTTTCCTATCATTGCATCGGGTGCATCTTTAGAAGCAACCGTAGAGGTTTGGTATCCAGTTAAATTTAAAAGCAACGATCCTCAAGATATTGCTATCTTAAAATTAAAAGATTCAGTTCCTTCACAAGCTCAACCAGTTTCTTTAATTACCTCTAAAATAGGAGATTTATCTGATCATAATTATAAAGCTTATGGTTTTTCCAGAAACGAAGGTGTCTGGTCTGATGGTAAGATAAAAGGTCATATTGCTAACAACAAAATTCAGATAGAAGATACTAAAAGCACAGGATATGCTGTAGAAGCTGGGTTTAGTGGGACAGCTATCTGGGATGAGCAATTGGGGGGAGTAGTGGGGATGGCAGTAAGTGCTGATAAGGAAAAAATGTTTGCAAAATCTGCATTTTTTATTCCTACTGATGTTCTTTTAAAAGCTTGGAATAAGTTGCTAGATATAGCACAAATAGAAGGAAAAATTCCTGAGATTATCTCCTCGATTAAATGTATATTTGAAAACAAAAGTTATCAAGATAAAATTAATACAGCTTATGAAAATTTAAAAATTGAAGTGAGGGATCATTTAGTTGATTTACCTGGAGCAATTCCTTCCTCTTGGTCTGATTTTATAGAAATAATCTATCAATTAGATGAAAGATATTTCACCTATGCTTCTCAATCAGAATTTTCTTGGTTAGAAATATTTATTGGCTATTTAATCATTCAGTTAACCTCAACAGATGCTCTGGCAAAGTTATTAAAAGAATGGCTAAAAAAATATCAAACAAAATGGGAAGTTTTAATCAATACTTTAGAAAATAATCTTAATCATCGCTCACAAAATATCGCTCAAAAATCAACAGACAAAAATCCCTGCTTATTTGTTACCCTTACAGAAGAAAACAAATCTTTAATGCTGAGAGCTTGGATTGTTAAAGATATAAACAATTATCATCCCACAGAAAAAGAACCTCAAAAACGTGGAGAATATCAATCTTTAACCCCCAATGAAGGAATAAGTCTGGGTAATCATCTCCAAGAAAATGAATTGATTAATCACCTAAAAAAATTTAAACGAGAATCAGAAAATATCTGTCAATCTTCCCTAGAAAAAGTTCAATTTTTTCTTCCCTATAGATTTATTGAAAAAGAGATTAAACCGATTGATTTATTTTCAATTGATGAAGTGGCAACAGCTACAGGCTGCGATCCTCATCATTGGGGAGTCGATCATGAGATAATCATGAGATTTTCAGAACGAATAACAGCCGAAAATATCAACAATCAACAAAGCTATTTATGGATGAAAAAATGCCAACTTTTTCGGAATATACAGCAACAAAATTTGAGCCAAATCTTAAAGTGTGAAGAAGAAATACAAAAACTGATCGAATCAAACAATCAGCAAACAGTTATTTTTAAAAAACCTCTGGCAAATAATGACCATCCGAATAAAATACTCAAATATCATAAATTTAACAATGTTATCGGTTCAAGGTTAACTAATCTCAGTCAAGAAAACTCCTTAGAGTTAAAAAATATTCTAGCCATTTTATACGAAACTGGAATCCCTTTATCTCTGTGGATACGACCCGATGCTAACCAAGAACTTAACTGTCAGGAAAAATTAGACCCTATCTGTCAATGTCCACTAGAGAAATTACCAGAAATAATTAAAAATAAACGTTCTGCTGCTTGGTTAGAAGATAATCATATTGGGAATCATCTATCATTACTTTGGGATGACTATCAGCTTGTTCCCCCCAACTATCCACTTTTGATGCCATAAATTGAACTATGAAAGACTGGAAAATTTTTACAGGAAATCAACAACCCACAGACGCTTGGACATTACCAGACCCCCCCAGCTGGCGACCTTTTGGCAAAGAAGAGCAACCGGGAGAAAGTCGTCGTAAGCATCGGGGAGAAACCTTTCTAGTGCGCGACGAAGAAATTAAAATGGTCAATGCAGCCTTGTATTTACGGCGACCTTTATTAGTAACTGGCAAACCCGGAACGGGAAAGTCATCTCTTGCCTATAAAGTCGCCCAGGAATTAAAATTAGGAGAAGTATTATACTGGCCGATTACCACCCATACTACCCTAAAAGACGGACTTTATAACTATGATGCGATCGGTCGGTTACAGGAAGTTAAATTACTGGAACGAGAGCAAAAAGAATTAACCCCAGAAGAACGAAAAGACCAATTAAAACAGATTGAAAAATATATTACCCTTGGACCCTTGGGAACCGCACTATTAGAGTCGGAAAAGCCAAGAGTACTGTTAATTGATGAAATTGATAAGAGTGATATCGATTTACCCAATGATTTACTCACCTTATTTGAAGAAGGACGCTTTGAAATTCCCGAATTAGTTAGGCTAAAAGAAGAAGTCCCAAGGGTTGAAGTCCGCACTGCTTATACCGATACAACCGACATTACCCAGAAAGATATAAAAACACCTATAAAAGATGGTTTAGTTATCTGTAAGGCTTTTCCTTTTGTGATTTTAACTAGCAATGGAGAACGAGACTTTCCTCCACCTTTTTTGCGTCGTTGTCTCCGTTTAACCATGAAAGAGCCGGAAAAACCCGACTTAATTAAAATAATTGAGGCACATTTAGAAGAAACAATTGCTAATAATCCAGACATCGATAAACTTATTGATAACTTCATTCAAAAGCGCAATTCACAAACCCTAGCCACGGATCAATTACTTAATGCTATTTTTATGGTCAAAAAAGGAGCTATATCAACTGAGGATGACCTGATTAATCAACTTTTGAAAGATTTGGGGAGGGTAGAAGATGAGTGAATCCCCATCCAATTCATCAATTAAAAAACTATTAGATTATCTAGAGCAAACAGGACTACTAGAACAGTTACAACTCAGTGATGAAGATGTAGCTGATAGTATCTGGTTGGCCTTACAAATGGGAGTTGAAGACTTCCAAACACCCCCAGAAACTCCAGAAAATAAACAGCCAATAGATTCATCAACTTCTAATCAAATAGAGGAAAACTTAGAAGATATTCCAGAAGATAACCTATCAAAATCCCAGCCAAATGTCGATGTTATTACCGAAGAATCTCTCCCCAAAGAAATAGAAAAAACTACCCCAATCCAAGGCTTTCCTTTTCAAGTTCCTGCTGCTGCGGCACTACAGACAGCACTCTTTATTAGTCGCGCTTTGCGTCCTTTCATGGGAAAAGTTTCCTCAGCAACTAAAACGATTTTAGATGAAGAAGCAACCGCTTCTTTTATTGCAGAAAGGGATATTTGGCTACCCGTGACTAAACCCCAACCGGAACGCTGGTTAACCCTCGAATTAGTAGTAGAAGAATCTAGATCCTCTTTCATTTGGCGAGAATTAATTAATGAGTTACAAAATCTCTTAGAAAATCAAGGAGCATTTAAAACCGTCAGAGTTTGGCAACTATCAACCTCAAATAATCAAGAATTACAGTTAGTAAGACGCAGAAAAAAAGGTAAACCGGGACAACGTTATCACCCCCATAAAGAACTTATTCATCCCAGGGGACGGGGATTAGTTTTGCTAGTAAGTGATTGTGTTTCTCCTCTCTGGCAAAAAGCCTTAATTCATCCTTGGTTAAAAGATTGGTCAGAAAAACAACCCACCGCTATTCTGCAACTTTTCCCCGAAAGATTATGGAATAGTACCCAACTAGGACGGGGACGTAAACTCTTCACCACTGCTTTAACTGCCGGGGTTCCCAATCCGAAATTAATCTTAAAAAATTATCCCCAATGGCTACCGATTAACTGGCAAAATACCCTTCTTATTCCCGTAATCACGTTAGAAACAGAAGTCCTCAAACAATGGGCAAAAGTTGTCGCTGGGTCAGGTAATGCTCAGATTTCCGCCTTTTTATTTGATTTAGAATTTATTAAACAACAAATTATTGAAATTCCCCCTATGTCCAGAGAGGAAAATAAGCAAGACAGCGAAGATAAAAACAGCATCAAAAATAAGGCCGAGGCAATGGTCGAGCGATTTTTTGCCACCGCGTCAGAACCGGCCAAAAAACTAGCAAAAATGATGGCAGCTGCCCCGGTAAGTATGCAGGTGGTCAATCTTATTCGTAAAACTCTTTTAAACGAAGTGCGTCCCGTTCATGTGGCAGAATTTTATATGGGAGGTTTATTAAAACCGATTGTAGAAAATGAAGAAGGACAGTATCGAGTCTATGACTTTTTACCCGGGGTACGTCAAGTCTTAAATGATGCTATCGGTAGGCGACAAACTATCAAGGTACTCGATGCTATTTCCCAATATATTGCCGGGGAAATTAAAAGTCCTATCCGCAGTTTTGCCGCTTTATTAACCCTATTACCCACCTATCCCCCAGAACAACGAGAAAAAATTCTTCCCTTCGCTCAAGTCAGCATCGAAGTCTTACGCAATCTGGGGGGAGAATACGCAGAATTTGCCGAAGAAATCGCCGTTAATATTTCTAATCCCCCTCCAATCCCTCAATCCTCGCCACCTCCCTTAAAAACCTCTATCTTTGATGTTGCCACCATCGAAATTCTAGAAACCCGTACCTTTGAATTTACCCTAGCAACCATAGAACGTCAGTATCAAAATCCTTTTAAACGAGAAAAATGGGTAATTAAAAAGGAAAAAAGGCGAGCAGAAGGCATTGTCGAAAAACTAGCGGAGGGAGTCGAATTGGAATTGATGGAAATCTCTGGCGGCACATTTATGATGGGAACCGAAGACGAGGAAATCGAAAGACTGGTGAAAAAATTTGGTTGGGATGGATTTAGACGAGAAAAACCCCCACACCGAGTAACCGTTTCCTCTTTCTACATGGGGCGTTATCCTATCACCCAAGCTCAGTGGCAAGCTATCGCCGCAACCGCTAAAATAGACATCGACCTGAGGACAAACCCCTCTCACTTCAGAGGGTATAAGCTACCCGTAGAACAAGTCAACTGGTATCAAGCAACGGAATTCTGTAAACGACTATCAAGGGAAACAAAACGGGAGTATCGGCTACCGAGTGAGGCAGAATGGGAATATGCCTGTAGAGGGGGGACAACAACCGCCTTTCACTTTGGGGAAACGATAACGGCAGATTTAGCTAACTATCGAGCTACTGAAACTTATGCCGATGAATCTACAGGAGAATATCGAAGTAAAACAACCCCAGTGGGCTATTTTCAGGTAGCTAACGCCTTCGGGTTGTACGATATGCACGGAAACGTTTGGGAATGGTGCGCCGATACCTGGCACGATAATTATGATGGTGCGCCGACGGATGGCAGTGCTTGGACAGAAAATTGGAATGATAATCGTTCTCCATTGCGGGGCGGTTCTTGGTGCAACAATCCGAATGTCTGCCGTTCCGCTTACCGCAGCAACCTCAACCGTCGCGACTTCAACTACTACGACCTCGGTTTTCGGGTGGTGTGGGGTGCTGGTGGGACTTTGTAACCCTTTTCCTCTTTTTTTCCCGCCCAAAGGCCGGTCGATTTTGTAGGGGCGAACTGTGGTCAGTGAGTTTATCGAACTGTGGTCATCCCGGATTAATATTGAATTAAGCAAAAAATTAAATTTTGTTCATTTATAGAACTTAAGTAGGGCTTGCTGAAAAAGTACGGGCGAAGCATTCGGATAGAAAATCTCCGGTTTCACCGATAGGTTATTGCCCGAATGCTTCGCCCCTACAGGATGCGGGCCGATGAAGACGCGAGGTTTTGAACGACGATTCTCTCAAAATCTTGCACCTGTTTCGCGAGAAAAGCCCCAAAACCCTTACTTTGCCTACATTTCACATTTATTCAGCAAGCCCTAAGTAGTTGGTTATAATTAAATTAAAAATGGATTTTAGGTTCGATCCCCCTGCCTTCCTTGATAAGGTTCGATCCCCCCTGCCCCCCTTGATAAGGGGGGTGTTGCCTTTTCTCATCTTAAAAAAACAGGAGACAGGACAATGACATCGATCGAATTGCGGCAAAAACTAATCAACCAAATTGATCGGCTGAGTTTTGAAAAACTTCTCGTTGTAGAAAAGCTGATCGAAAGTTTAGAAAGCCATTTACCAGAAACCTCAAAAAATATAGATTCTGCCCTAGAATCTCCAGCTTCAACAAACACTTATTTAGAAGATGATCCAATTATAGGAATGTGTTCTGGTGTAATTCCTAATTTTTCGGAGCGAGCGGAAGAAATTTTAGAAACAGCCATTAAACCTCGATCGGGATGGACATGGAAAGAATGAATTCTCTTGCTGATACAGGATTCATTGTTGCACTGATAGATTCTCAGGATTCCCATCACCGGGAAGTAAAAAACATCTATCTTCAGCAACACTCCCCTTATTAAGTTGGGAAGATTCATTTTACCAACAACAAAAACTAACTCGAACTTTCCACGAGGCGACCAGTAACATATTTGTGTAGAATGCTAGAGATAAGTGTTTGATAGGGAATACCTTCCTCTATTGCCTTAGCTTGAAGCGCTTCCAAATCTAGGGAAGACAGAAGTAAAGTAATTTTTTTATCTTGAGTCAGCGTCTCCTTAGCATAGGACTTCAACTCAGCCATTCTAGCCGGCGTTGCCACAGAAACCCACTCATCATTGTTATAGGATTCGAGGATATCTTTTTCTTCAGGAGTTAACTTAGTCATGATTATTTTTATCTCCGAGATATTTTTTAGTTGCTTTTCTAGAAGGGATGATAGTCTTAAGAAAGAGTTCCGAGGAAACTTTAGTCCTTATCCTGCTTGAAGTTGCCTATTTTTTTCTTGACTCCACCGAATTGTTTTAATGCGCCTAAGTAGGCAGGTGTTAAAAACTTTCAGATGCCCCCCTTATCAAGGGGGGTAGGGGGGATCGATGCCCCCCTTATCAAGGGGGGTAGGGGGGATCGAACCCAAAATCTATCTTCAATTTAATTATAACCAGCTACTTAACCGCTTCAGAAAAAATGACTAAATTAATCATTCACCGACAGCAGCGAGAAGCACAATATTACAGCGAGAATTTAGGGGAAGGGATTAATCTCGACATGATGCTTATCCCTAGCGGTTCCTTTCAGATGGGAACCCCAGATCAAGAAATAGAAAGACTCTGTAAAGAATACGGTCTAGACTATTTTCAAAGAGAAAGTCCTCAACACACCGTTAATATTTCAGCTTTTTTCATGGGACGCTATCCCATCACCCAAGCACAGTGGCGAGCGATCGCTGCAACTGCTAAAATAGACATCGATCTAGAACTAGAGCCTTCCCACTTCAAAGAGCCATATCAAGAGCAGGATAGATGGACAAGACCCGTAGAACAAGTAAACTGGGAGCAAGCAACAGAATTCTGTAAACGACTATCAAGGGAAACAAAACGGGAGTATCGGCTACCGAGTGAGGCAGAATGGGAATATGCCTGTAGAGCGGGGACAACAACCGCTTTTCATTTTGGGGAGACGATTACCACAGATTTGGCTAATTACAGAGGAACTGATTGGGAAAAAGACAAAAAAGTTTATCCAGGGAATTATGGAAGGGGACCAAAAGGCATCGATCGAAAACAGACGACACCAGTAGGCTATTTTAAGGTAGCTAATGCCTTTGGTCTGTACGATATGCACGGAAACGTTTGGGAATGGTGCGAGGACGATTATCACCCTAATTATCAAGGCGTACCCACGGATGGGAGTGCTTGGATTAGTAAGAACAAATCTACTACAAAAGTGCTGCGGGGCGGTTCCTGTGGCCTCTATCCTAGTTTCTGCCGTTCCGCGATTCGCGACATCCTCCGCCGCGCCTACCGCACCTACGATATCGGTTTTCGGGTGGTGTGCGGTGCTGGGAGGACTCTGTAACCCTTTTCCTCTTTTTTCCCTTTTTACCCTTGTTCGATTTTTTTGGGCAAATGTACTATATATGTACTATAAAGGGATTGAGAGAATTATTTGACATCCTCGCCGCACTTTTAGGGCGGCGATTCCTAAACCTCACGATTTAAGTTTCTGCTTCCACCACCGTCGCATACCACAGTTAAAAAACCATGTACTGTCTTACACAGAGTCCACAGACTTTCGCCCCATTTCAGAAGCCCGATTCCGTGTGTCCCACGG
>NZ_JADBVM010000124.1:0-8673 GCF_020244875.1 Microcystis sp. M44BS1 | reverse complement strand
TTTGAGAGAATCGTGCTTCCAAACCTTGCGTCTTCATCGGCCCGCGTCCTGTAGGGGCGAAGCATTCGGGCAATAACCTATCGGTGAAACCGGAGATTTTCTATCCGAATGCTTCGCCCGTACTTTTTGCCGCAAACCCTAATTAGCCAATTTTTTAATTATTTCCACTGATTACTGATTACTGATCACTGTTAAAGCGAGATGCGGACGGGAGTGCGACTGGCTTTAATTTCCACTTCGGCCGGTTTAATCAGCGATCGCCCGGTCATTTCCACCGGGACGGGAATTTGGAGAATTTCGAGGATAGTGGGGGCAATATCGGCTAAACGACCATCATCCCGCAGCTGCACATCGCCACCATGACCCGGTATTTTTCTCCCTTCCCCTTCAATTAAAATTAAAGGAACGGGATTAGTCGTGTGGGCCGTCCAAGGATTACCCGACTCATCCACCATCGTTTCCGCGTTACCGTGGTCGGCAGTGATTAACACTGTTCCCCCCAATTTATTGATGCTACTTAACAACTTAGCCAAGCATAGATCCACCGTTTCCACTGCTTTCATGGCCGCGTCTAAAATGCCCGTATGACCCACCATATCGGGGTTAGCGTAATTGACTACCACAAGACTATAGATCCCCTGTTCAATCGCCCCACAGACCGATGCTGTTACCGTGGCCGCCGACATAGCCGGCGCTTGGTCATAGGTGGCGACTTTCGGACTAGGAATTAATTCGCGCACTTCTCCCTCAAAGGGTTTTTCTAATCCCCCATTAAAAAAGTAGGTGACGTGGGGATACTTTTCGGTTTCTGCACAACGAAACTGTTTTAATCCCTGTTGAGCGATCACCTGTCCTAAAATATTATTTAAATTCTGGGGAGCAAAGGCCACATCTACCGGTAATTTTGGATCGTATTGGGTAAAAGTGACAAAACTGAGGGGAGAAATTAAATCTCGATCGAAATCTTCAAAATCGGGCATAGTCAGGGCATAACATAACTGTCTAGCTCGATCGGGACGGAAATTATAGAATATCACCCCATCGCCCGCTTCGATCGCCCCTGGTGCAATTCTGGTGGGGGGAATAAATTCATCGGTAATATTTTGATCATAAAATGCCTGTAATACTTCTGTGATCGATCGCCCGTCGATACCTTGATCACTGGTCATCACGTTATAGGCTTTTTCCACCCGATCCCATCGGCGATCCCGATCCATGGCATAATAACGGCCACTGAGAGTCACCATGCGACCGAGATTGATTTTATTAATATGTTCTTGAATCCTTTTAATAGCGAGCATTCCGTCGGTGACGTTGGTATCGCGACCATCGGTGATGACATGAATGCAGACATCGCTAATCCCTTGCACTTTCGCTAAGTCTAATAATCCCAGTAGGTGATCGAGATGGGAATGGACTCCACCCTCGGAACATAAACCAATCAGGTGTAATTTGCTTTTTTTAGGGCGAATCTCAGCGCAGAGTTTTAATAAAGCCTGATTTTGTTGAATCGAACCATCTTCGATCGCATCGGAAATCCGTACTAGCTCCTGTGGTACAACTCGCCCCGCTCCGATATTGAGGTGGCCAACTTCCGAGTTACCCATCTGTCCTTCTGGTAGTCCCACATCCTTAGCGGAGGTGCGGATTAAGGTGTGGGGATAAACTTCCCAGAGACTATCCATAATCGGGGTTTTCGCCATTGCGATCGCATTATCCGACCTTTGCGGGCGATAACCCCAACCATCAAGGATAACCAGTACGACTGGGGATATAGGTGCGTGGGTCATGATATACAGTCCTAAATTAAGAGTGGATTTCCATGCACTAAGATAATATCATCGAAACTTCCATTGATCACCGGTGTCTGGGCGATCGACCCCCTAATGTCAGCAAATGATGGGGTAGTGAGGTAGTGGGGTGTTAGGTGTTAGGTGTTGGGGTAGTGGGGGGGGTGGGGAATTTAGCTGAAAGCTCCCCATCTCCCCAAATCCCCATCTCCCCAAATCCCCATCTCCCCAAATCCCCTAACTGATCACCGCTCACTGAATAATTATGTCTCAAAAAAACGAAACAACTGCTTTAATAATCGCTCTTTTAGCCACTGCGGGCATTTTAGGTGGGGGTTACTTCTGGCTACAAAGTCAATGTGCCGCAGGTCAAGAATTTTTTCTCTGTGGCAGCAGTAAAAGTCCGCAAAAATCCCCCACATCGGAAAGTGCCTCCTCTCCCCTACCCCCTCCCCCCTCACCCCAGGGAGTGGTTAGTTTTGCCCCACCGACTTCTATCCCCAGTGGCACGACAATTCGCATTAACGGCTCTACCAGTATGGTACAGATTAATCAAGCCTTAAAAGCCGCTTTAACTGCCAAATTTCAGGGGGTAGAGGTCTTGACAAATGCTCAAGGATCTGATAGGGGATTAGAGGAAGTGGCCCGGGGGGCGATCGATATTGCGGCGGTGTCACGACCTTTAACCGAGTCGGAACGCTCTCAGGGATTGGCTTCTAGTCCGATTGTTCGAGATGCGATCGCTGTTGTGGTGGGAGTAAAAAACCCCTTTGCGGGGGGGTTAACCACTACCCAGGTTAAAGATATTTTTACCGGAAAAATCACCTCTTGGTCCGAGGTGGGCGGTTCTGCTGCTACTATTCAAGTGATTAATCGTCCCCCTATTAGTGGCACTTATCAAAGTTTTCGTGAGGAAGTGCTGCAAGGGGGGGAATTTGGTACAGGAACTAATTTTAAAATGATGGACAGGGATGCCACCACCCCAATTTTGCGAGTTTTGGGACTGAATGGCATTAGTTACGCCACCTATAGCCAAATTGTCAACCAAAAAACCGTCAGAGCGCTCGCTATTGAGGGAATTTTACCCAGTGAACCTAATTATCCCTGGCAGCGTACCCTTTACTACGTTTACAAAGAACCTGCTAGTGAAACAGTCAAAGCTTTTATGGGTTTTGTGGCCTCTAGTGATGGTCAAGAAGCGATTTTTCGGGCCAATGAAGACCTACAAAGGTAGTTAGCGAGAATATCTGAAAATCTGGGAAATTTTACGCCTTGCATGACTAGGGTAAGCATTGTCTATTTTACCGTGGAGACGGGGAAGCATTGAGAATGGTTAGCTGAACACCATTATCTTTTTCATAAACGATCGCCACGGGAATGGTCAACCGGGGAGCCTTTTTCGGTAGATATGAAATTAGAAATTTCTCAGGTGAGACGAATGGAGTCATAAATTAAGTTATTCATTCCCATCGGCGATTCTACTGTTAAAATCAGAAAAAAGACGAGCTTAAGGTGGTATTGATGTCTATCATTAAACGGCGCAAATTTTTGGTTGGCTTGGTTTTGAGCCTTTTTTTCCATCGATTCTCAAACCAAAGCGTTTCAGCGCAGGAAAGTCAATCAGTCAACATTCAGTGGCGCGTTCCCGCAGAACAGGTGAACACTGTTCGGGAAGAATTGAACTTTGAAGGGCAAGTCATTCCAGACAAGTCAACGATAACGGATGATCGGGGATTACCCCTTATTTATATTTTAATTGGGGCAGTTGCTTTGGGGCAGATTGCCACAACTTTATTAGAAATTTATAAAGATACTAAATATGGAGGAGTTATTGTCCGTAAAAACAAAAAAGGAGAATTGTTAATCGAAAACAACGCAAATTTAGAACGAGGGACAATTATTATCGAGCAAGGTAATGAAGTCAAGATAATTTTTAGAGAAAAAAACGATCCAAAGGCAACCGAACTCATCCAAGCACTAACCCCATTAATAAAATGATGTGGAAAGAGTAAGGTAATGAAAAAGGCTTTTTGGGGATGTTTGGCATTAACGGGAATAACAGCTAGTCTTGTTGGTATAAAAATAGCACAAGCTCAGCGTAATTCCTTGATCGTAAAAGATGCTAATGGGAAAGAAGTTATTGTTTATCAAGAAAGCCATGCTTTAGTTATTTGGGCTGGAGATTATAAAAATTGGGGAAAATTAAATAACCTTCAATATGAAGCGAAAGAGGTCGTAACGGCACTACAAAAACAAGGATTTCAGGTTAGAGAAATTCCCAATCCCAATCGAACTAAATTGAGTAATGGGATCAAGGATTTTATCGATGATTATGGTTATCGACAGAATAATCGTCTAGTGATTTTTTTTGCAGGGCATGGTTACACTCGTCAGCAGACCAAAGGATATTTAGTTCCCGTTGATGCACCCGATCCGATTGTTGATGAACAGGGCTTTCTGAAAGCGGCATTGTCAATGGAACAGATTAATTCTTGGGCAACTCAAATGGAGGCAAAGCACGTTTTATTTGTGTTTGATAGTTGTTTCTCGGGAACGATTTTTAAACAAAGATCTAATGGAGAGGATGCGGGAAATGCTTATATCCGAGATGTGATGAATAAACCCGTGAGGCAATTTTTAACGGCTGGTGATGCGAATGAAAAAGTTCCTGCAAAAAGTGTATTTACGCCGCTATTTTTGAGAGCATTAGAAGGGGAGGCTGATTATACAAAAGATGGGTATGTAACGGGAAGTGAATTAGGTCTTTATTTGACGCAACATCTTCCCAATTTAACAAGGGGAAATCAACATCCTCAATTTGGGACGATTCTAGATGTTAACTTAAATCGGGGAGATATTGTTTTTCGCTCATCTATAGCCGTAGTATCCCCCCAACCCAGTCCATCACCTCCCGTGCTTACGCCACCGAAACCAACACCACCTACCCAACCGCGATCGACCCTCATCTCCTCAACCACTGGCGTGGACTATACAACGCTACGAGAACTCCTGCAACAAAAGAAATGGAAAGAGGCAGACGACATAACTTTTAAGTTAATGTTAGAGTCATCTAAGCATCAAAATCAAGACTGGACAAATAGAGACTGGTTAAGCGAAAAGGCTATTAATAGTTTTGCCTGTGAGGATTTAAAAATCATTGATCGGCTTTGGTCTGAGTACAGTAATAATCAATTAGGACTGTCGGCGCAATTAAAGTTTTGGAATGATGCTAAAAATAATTCAACAACTATCATTGAAGCTTATCGTCAATTTGCTCAATGGGTTCAATGGATACTACCATCTAGTATCAGTTCTGGCAGTAGCTATATATCGAGTGATGATATTAAATATGCTAATCCCCCTCAAGGACATCTTCCGGTACAAATAACTTATCCTTTAGGAGAGGGTTGGTCAGATGGAGGGAGCAATACGAATCGGCACTTGCTATATTCACGCTTTGCAGATTGTCGAAAGAAAGGTAATTAATATCAAGAATTGCTTAGATGTTGTTTAACATCTTATTCCTCGACTTCCATCGGGTGCAATGGCACCGTTGCAACTTTGAGTACCATTCAAAATTACACCACTCATATCAGCCCCAGTAAAGTTGGCATCCCATATATAGGCATTAGCTAAACTCGCTCCCGTCAAATTAGCATCCATAAATTTTACACCACCCAAATTAGCACTATTTAGCTTGGCATTCTTGAGATTAGCCCCAATGAGGTTAGCACCTCCTAGGTTAGCACCTGTTAAAATTGCCCCTTCCAAATCAGCTTGTAGTAAATTACTTTCGCTTAAATTGGCACTTCTTAAATTAGCACCTTTCAAGTTGGCATTCTTTAAGTTCAACTTGCTTAAATCTGCGCCACTGAGATCGCAACCCGGACATTGTTTTGTCTTTTTTAGTTTTGCTACATGATCGGGGTTTTCTGCATAAATAGGGGCGGTTAACCCAATAAAGCTAAAGATAATGGCAACAGTTAAGGTTTTGAGCCTGATTTCCGCTAACATTTTGTCCACGATTGAAGATGAATAGTCCTTATCTTAGCTTTATCCTGTAAAAATGTCAAAACATTAAAGGGTATTCCACTAGGGGCATCCCACTATCACACTTTTTTAGTGCGTGTTTATATTCAAGAGTTTGGACAGTCCTGTGTCAGTGAATTGTAGCATATAAGGCGTTTCGCAGTTTTTTCAAACTCCGATCCTACATCGTTTCCACACGAGGTTATCAGGGGTTCCGCGATTCGATACCTGTCACCGTCACCCCAGGAGGGTAAATGCCATTTTCCCCTACATAATCTATGGTTTATAATTACGATAGATATTAACCACCGCAAGTTAGGAGTAAATACTTGTCAAAAAAGAAATTTCGTAAATCTGTTGAAAGCATTCGTTATCAAATTCTGATCCATCATCAAAAAATTGCCAATGAGGAACAAAAAGAATCCCCCGATGAAAACTTAATTAATTACTGGAAAAGAGAAATTAAAGGTTTAGAAAAAAGTTTATCTAGAGCAGAAAAGCGATTAAACAGAGGAAAATAAGCAATGATTTCAAACACTGAAAAACCCTTGAAAGTCAACTCTACCTTGGCCACTCTATTATCTGAATTAGGTGAAGAATGCGAGGCGGTTTTATTCTTACTAAGTCAGCTTAAATTACCAAGCCTAACTGATGACCAAAAAGGGGATATTTTGGCAGAATTAATAGGCTCAATTACTCACTTGCACGTTCATACCGAAAATTTACCTGATTTAATTGGGGATGAAATTTTAGCTTTGCCAGATGATCAATAATGTTATGATGATTCTTTGTTCTCTGGTTCAGTAGTAGTAGGTTGGGTTGAGGCACGAAACCCAACACAAAGCCTATAATTGTTGGGTTTCACTCTGTTCAACCCAACCTACATAACTTATCAAATCAAACAAATTCGTAATCTAATTTTAAAATATAAATTAGGAGGGAAAGATGAAAATTCGCTATGAATTAATTATTTATTGGAGTGAGGAAGATCAAGCTTTTATTGTTGAAGTTCCAGAATTAGCAGGATGTATGGCAGATGGAGAAACCTATCAGGAAGCTGTACAAAATGCTGAACTTGTTATTCAAGAATGGATTGAAACTGCCAAACAACTAGAACGAATCATTCCTGAACCAAAAGGACGACTATTATTTACCTAATGATGAAGTTTCTCTCGCCGCAGCTTGTGAATTGTAGCATATAAGGCGTGTCGCAGTTTTTGCAAAATCCGACATTTAAAGAATGAACAGGAGTCGCCAGCTTAAATCTGAATTGACGATTGTGTAGGGGTGTTCATAAAAAGCACCGTCCCAACTTTACCCGCGTCATCAAAGACAATAAGTTAAAATAAACAATATCTAATCAAACAAAGGCTAAATACCATGCCATCAATCAAAGGAACCGTTAAAAATGGTCTTGTTTACCCCAACGAAGCGAGCGCAGATCAAGAAGGAAAATCCGTCATCATCACCATTATCGAACCCAACCCAAATATTCCATCAACCGATGAATTATCATGGGATGAATCATCATGGAATAGCGAAGATTGGGATCAATTTGATCAACTCATCGAAAAATGTACCATAGATACCGGAATTGTAGATTTAGCCCATCAGCATGATCACTACATTCATGGAACTCCCAAAAGAGAATCCTATCCATAATGAAAGTATTTATTGATACAGCGGCTTGGATCGCCCTTGTTAACCAACGAGATGATTTACATTATCCCGCCCTAGAAGCCAGCAAAAAATTACGCCAGGCACAATCTACTTTGATTACAACCGAATTTGTCCTGTTATAAGTTGCTGATGGACTATGTAATTTATCGACTCGTTCCAGTGCAATCAACTTTATTGAGAGCTTGTATCGATTGCCAAAATTGAAAATCATTCAACTTGATCAAAGCTTATATCAAAAAGGCTGGCAACTTTATAAACAACGTCTTGACAAAGAATGGAGTCTAACCGACTGTATTAGTTTTGTTGTCATGAAACAGGAAATTATTACTCAAGCTTTTACCTCTGATCGTCATTTTGAACAAGCAGGATTTACGAAATTATTGTAAGATTGCATTATATAAAATTTGTTTATGTAACAAAATACATCACCCAAACTTTTAAATTATTAGAAATCAACGATCCTAAATGAACTATCAAAAAATTGAGGACATCTTTAACAAAAGAAATTAACTAAAAATAAACAATGCCTAAAACCACAGATGCCATAAAAATCATTCATCAAATCATCGCAGACGATCCCACAATACAAGAACAAATCGCCCTAGAATCCATCAACGCAGAAATCGCACAACTGATTTATGACTCTCGTACAAAAGCTGGATTAACCCAACAACAACTAGCCGACCTAATCCATGTTGAAAAATCCGTTATTGAAGATATAGAAGACGCTGACTATCAAGACAATCCCCTAATAATGCTGCAAAAAATCCCAATGAGGAACAAAAAGAATCCCCCGATGAAAACTTAATTACTGGAAAAGAGAAATTAAAGGTTGAGAAAAAAGTTTATCTAGAGCAGAAAAGCGATTAAACAGAGGAAAATAAGCGATGATTTCAAACATTGAAAAACCCTTAAAAGTCAACCCCACCTTAGCCACCTTATTAAGTAGGGAGGCACAATTATTTGTAGGATGGGTTAGCGGTAGCGTAACATAATCGGGCGTTGGGTTTCATGCTTCAACCCAACCTACGTTCTAATCTAAAAATAAAGGGATATCTTGAAATTGTAGTTTCCTCATCGGAAATTTTGGGTCTGAAACCCCGCCGTTCTAGGTTGGCTTTACGTTAGAATTAAAAGGCCAGTCTCGAAAACCAAGTGGACGGCGCAGCACCTT
>NZ_JADBVM010000123.1:0-9790 GCF_020244875.1 Microcystis sp. M44BS1 | reverse complement strand
GTGATACTAAACGTCGGGACATATAAACAGTTATAAGGTTGGTCAGGGTTGACCTGTTAGATTCAGTCAGGGGACTGAAGACCTTACTAGGCAGTTATTTCAGGTATTTCAACCTTATTTCATGCCTAAACGTTTCGCACCCTATTACTTAAAATACCCTAATCAACGGGCTGAGTATTTAAAAGAGTGGTGGAATGTGGTTAACTGGGAGGAGGTAAATCGCCGCTATCTTCAGGCAAAAGCTTAACGATGACAACTTTTACGGTAACAGTTCCCGCTACCACTGCTAATATTGGGCCCGGCTTCGATTGTCTCGGAGCGGCCTTAACCCTATATAATCAGTTTACTTTTACCCTGCTGCCGGCAACAACAGCTAACCCTGTCAGCATTATTGTCAAGGGAACTGAATCAGCTAAAGTTAGCCAAGGTGCTGATAATTTAATCTACACTTCTTTTTTGCAAGTTTATCAAAAAATAGGACAGAATCCGCCCCCTATCGCCATCGAGATCGGTTTAGGGGTTCCTCTGGCTAGAGGTTTAGGTAGTTCTGCCACTGCTATTATCGGCGGGTTAGTGGCCGCTAATCAATGCGCGGGAAATCCTTTATCTATGGGGGAAATCGAAGCATTAGCGATCGCCTTGGAGGGACATCCAGATAATGTGGTGCCGGCTTTGCGGGGCAACTGTCAGCTATCGGCAGGGGATAGCACAAATTGGGCTATTTGTCAAGTATTTTGGCAAAAAAATCTCATTCCCGTCCTAGCGATTCCCGATTTTGAACTGGCTACGGAAAAAGCTAGGGCGGTTTTACCCGAAAAAATTAGCCGTCAGGAGGCAATTTTCAATATTTCCCGCTTGGGTTTATTATTGCGGGGATTGGAGACGGGTAACGGCGATTGGCTGAGAATTGCCCTGGAGGATAAACTGCATCAACCCTATCGGCAATCTTTGATCCCGGGTTACGAAAAGGTGAAAAAAGCCGCCATTAATGCTGGTGCTTACGGGATGGTAATTAGTGGCGCAGGTCCCACCCTATTAGCTTTAACTAACCCCGACAATGCCCAAAAAACAGCCACAGAGATGACCAATGCTTGGCAGCAAGTGGGGATTAACTCTGAGGTGAAAATTTTAGCTTTAGATACCCTAGGGGCGCGGGTAAACTGTTAAGATTCCCCAGCAGATGGGTGTGGGGTGTAGGGTGTGGGGAAGTGGGGAGCTTTTCAGTAAACAGTAAACAGTAAACAGTGAACTGATAACTGATAACTGATAACTGATAACTGATAACTGATAACTGATAACTGATAACTGATAACTGATAACTGATAACTGATAACTGATAACTGATAACTGATAACTGATAACTGACTGCCAAAACCGTTAGTATAAAAATAAATATAAATAATTGTTAAGAAAATGACGCAAATTACCGTTATTGGTGCAGGGATTGGCGGACTAACGGCGGCGGCATTATTGGCGCGTCGAGGTTATCAAGTCACAGTATATGATCAGGCGCTTGTCCCCGGAGGTTGCGCCTCGACTTTTTCCCGTCGGGGTTTTACTTTTGACGTGGGGGCAACTCAAGTGGCAGGATTAGAAGTAGGGGGCATTCATCAGCGCATTTTTGCCGAATTAGGGATAGATTTACCCGATTCTGTCCCCTGCGATCCCGCTTGTGCCGTTTTTCTGCCGGGGGAAACCACTCCGATTAATGTCTGGCGCGATCGGCAAAAGTGGCAAGAGGAAAGACAAAAACAATTTCCGGGCAGCGAACCTTTTTGGCAATTATTACAAAAACTCTTTCAAGCAAGTTGGCGTTTTCAAAGTCGCGATCCAGTTTTACCCCCGCGCAACTGGTGGGATTTAGGGCAATTAATCGCCGCTTTGCGTGTAGATACTGCTATTACCTTCCCCTTTACTTTGATGACTGTGGGCGATGCTCTGCGATTATACGGCTTAGAGAGGGATAAACGCCTAAAAACCTTTCTTGATCTCCAGTTAAAGCTTTATTCCCAAGTTACTGCCGATGAAACCGCTTTACTTTATGCCGCCACCGCTTTAGCAGTTTCTCAGTCTCCCCAAGGTTTATCCCACCTTCAGGGTAGTATGCAAGTATTAAGCGATCGCCTAGTAGCAGCTTTGGAAAAATACGGCGGTAAATTGCAAATGCGCCACACAGTGGAAAAAATACTGACAGAAAAGGGAAAAGCTACGGGAATTATCGTCAGAAATCAAAAAAATGGCGAAATATATCCAGAAATGGCCGATGAGATTGTCGCTAATATCCCGATCCAAAATTTACCACAATTAATCGATCGCGAAGCCATTCCCAGTCTTTATCACCGGAGAATCGAAAAACTTCCCCCCGCATCCGGTGCTTTTGTGGTTTACTTAGGAGTCGATCGCGCTGCTATTCCCCCCGATTGTCCCCCCCATTTGCAATTTCTCTACGATTACGATGGCATAATCGGCGAAAATAACTCTTTGTTTGTTTCCGTGAGTAAAGAAGGGGATGGCCGCGCTCCAGTGGGAAAAGCGACGATTATTGCTTCTTCCTTCACCGATACCAGTCTTTGGTGGCGAAAAGGAGAAGATAATTATCAGCAATTAAAAGCAGCATACACCCAAGAGGCGATCGAGCGTCTCGGTAATTATTTCCATCTCAGTCCTGATCACATCGTTCATATCGAATCAGCTACACCGCGCACTTTTGAACGGTTTACGGGGCGAAATCAGGGCATTGTCGGCGGTATTGGTCAAAGATTGTCCACTTTTGGCCCTTTTGGAGTAGCGACGCGCACTCCGATCCCCCATCTTTGGTTAGTGGGAGATTCCACCCATCCGGGAGAAGGCACTGCCGGAGTCAGCTATTCGGCTCTAACGGTAGTTAGACAGATTGAGAATAAATTATTGGCTTCTAGTTAGCCGTAATTATGAATTATGAATTGGGAAGAATAAATAAAAGCAATCTTCTGAATACTGATAACTGATAACTGTTAACTTACCCACTGATAACTGATCACTGATAACTGATAACTGTTATAAAGCGCCGGCTGCCGTGCGATCGAGTATTCCCGCTCCTAGATGAGAGGTAATATTAATTGCTTGCAGGACCGGTTGAGAGTCAACCCCTTTAGGATAATCGATAACACTAACCGCGCCATTTCCCTGTTTAATATTCCAGAAATTGGCGGGTTTTAAACCCAATAAATAACAAAGAATCACCTTATTAATGGCATCGTGAGCTACTACCATAATTGTTTTAGGAGTATCGCTATTACTATAGGTTTTAACGATTTGCCGCCAACAAGCGATCGCTCGATCCCAAACTTCCTGTAAATTCTCCCCTTCCGGCATTTGTACGGTTTCTGGGGCATTTTTCCAGTCTTCTAACATCCCGGGGAAACTCGCTTCAATTTCCTCCTCTAATTTACCTTCCCAAAGTCCGTGACAGATTTCCGTCAGATCCACTTGGGTGTCTAAGGTGACATTGGGGTGATATTGCAGGATAATTTGGGCCGTTTCCTTGGGACGGGACAAAGGACTGGTGACAGCGTGATCGATCGCCGTTTCTCGCAGAAATTCGGCGGCTTTCTCAGCTTGGGCCTTGCCATTATCATTGAGAGGAATATCGCGCACACCTTGAAAACGTTTATCCCGATTCCATTGGGTTTCTCCGTGACGCACAAGCAGCAGCCTAGAACCTTGGAAAGGAGGCCGCGGTGGGGGTAAAGCTATCCCTAGGTGTGCTGTTTGATTGAGGGATTCCACCTGGACAGGATCACCAAAATTACCCGTAAAATTGAGAACATTAACGCAACAGTTAGATTGTTGTAGGGAATGGTATAAGGAAACCGGAATACCGATGGCACTGAGGATTAAACAGCGATTAATGCCGTTATGGGCAACAATGAGGATAGTTTGGCCATCGTGTTGGGGAATAATTTCTCGCCAAAAATCCTGCGCTTGTTGATATAGGGAGAGAACGGGATAATGTTCTTGACCATCGGGAAGTATCATCTTAAATTCGTGAGGTTTTTGGTGCCAATCCCGATATTCTTGGGGGTGTTGAGCTTTTACCTCCTCTTTGACCATATTTTCCCAGATAGGCAGATCGATTTCTAGTAACTGCGAAGTGGGTTGAATGACGGGAGAGTGATTTAAACGAGACTGAATCACCTCAGCAGTAGATTTGGCTCTTTGGAGAGGACTACAGTAAAAAGCGGCGATATCGATTTGACTGAGGGCATTTCCTACTTTTTCCGCATCCAGATGCCCTTTTTCCGTCAAAACCGAGCCATCACTGCGACCTTGTATTTTCTGCTCTGCGTTATAACTGCTTTGTCCATGACGAACAATAATCACACGAGTAGCCAAGCGGTTCAGTCTCCTTAACTAAAAGTCTCAATATCAGATTACAGGCGATCGGGATCGGAGTACAGTCTCGTTAGAGGATAGGGATTAGGGGAAATGGGGAAGTGGGGGAGTGGGGAAATGGGGACGTGGGGGAGTGGGGAAGTGGGGGAATTTCAACTAAAACCCCAACACCCTAAAACCCCAACACCCTAAAACCCCAACAGCCAATAAGAATATCAAAACTTCCTGACATGAAAATCTCTTGGGGATCAAGGGTTTGGCAATTTTGTCAAGAAATCATGACAAGGTACTTGTTCAAAATCGGAATCTTACTGTTTAATAGGTATTTATAACAAGCGATTCCCTTGATCCCCATCGAGTGGATCTCTCGTTCACAAAGCAATCGATGAGTAGTTGGAAGGATTACCCAGATCACTGCTTTTGCAAATGCCCAAAAACATTTGCCGTCGTAACTAATCGGAGAGCGTCAACTCATGGTTCCAGAATACCCCCCCTTAGATGAGATGACCTTGCGGCAACTGCGACGAGTTGCCAGTCAATACAGCATCTCTCGTTACAGTCGGATGCGGAAAACGCAGTTAATCGAGGCAATTACCCAAGCTATGGGAGTAAGCGGCAATTTTAAATCTATTATTAAAGAGGAAAAACCAATGGAAGCAGCAAAATTTGAATTAGGCCAAGCTAACCCGATCGAAGATATCCTAGGTTCAGTGGATGATGGTTTAGGAGATCTGCCCGGTGGCTACGGTGAAAATCGCATCACCCTCCTACCTCGCGATCCTCAGTGGGCCTATGCTTATTGGGATATCCCCAACGAATCGAAGGAAGATCTACGTCGTCAAGGGGGACAACAGTTAGCCCTGCGTCTTTATGATGTCACCGATATCGATCTCAATAGCCAAGGCGCACACAGTGTCCAAGAATATCTCTGTGATGAATTGGCCCGGGAATGGTATTTACCGATTCCGGTCAGCGATCGAGATTATGTTATCGATATCGGTTATCGTTGTGCTGATGGTCGTTGGTTAGTTTTGGCCCGTTCTCCTTTAGTGCGGATTCCTCCCGTCTATCCTTCCGACTGGATTGAAGATATTTTTGTCACCGTTAACTGGGAAGAAGAACTGGTGGGTAAAACTGTTTACGAACTCGTTCCCCCCAGCAAACGCTACGGCAGCAGTGCTGGAACCACGGGAACTAGCCCCATCTATGACCAAATTTTCGAGAGTGTCGGCGATATCGAGGCCCTACGGGTGGCCGGTTCCTTGTTTGGTTCTATGCAGCACGTCGCTGGTTCCGTACCGATGTCGGAAGTGATCAGTTCTTATGTATTCCCCTCTGGGGTTGGTATGTGGGCAGTTCCCACGGTATCGGGACTAACCGCTTCCGGTATCGGCATAACTGCTTCTGGTATCGGTATGGGTGCTTCGGAAACCCTACAACGTCCGCGCAAATTCTGGTTAGTTGCCGATGCCGAATTAATCGTCTATGGTGCCACCGAACCCGATGCCACGGTAACTATCGGTGGTCGTCCGATTAAACTCAATTCCGATGGCACTTTCCGCTATCAGATGTCCTTCCAAGACGGTTTAATCGATTATCCGATTATGGCCGTGGCCGCCGATGGGGAACAAAATCGTTCTATCCACATGAAATTTACCCGGGAAACTCCCTCTCGCAATACCAACACTAAAGATGAGGCGGTTCTAGAATGGTTATTTTAGATTGGGTTTTCTAACGTTACCAAAGCCAACCTAATTACTTCCCCCTAACTGAGATTCAGTTAGGGGATTTTTTTGGGGATTGTCAACGCTATCAACTTCTATTCCCAAATCTGACAGCTTAAATCGCCCGATTTTTGGGAAAGACGCAGATTTTCACCGTAATCGACGGGAACATCGATCACCGCAGGGACATCTTGCCGGAAAGCATCCTCTAGGATCGGGATCAAATCCTGGGCAGATTCCACCCGATAGCCTTTTAATCCCATACTTTCGGCAAATTTAACAAAATCGGGATTACCAAACTTAATAAAAGAAGAGGCCCCAAAATGGTTAAACTGCTTCCATTCGATTAAACCGTAACCGCCATCATTAAAGATGAGAGTGACGAAGGGAGTTCCCACCCGCAAAGCTGTCTCCAATTCCTGACAATTCATCATAAAACCGCCGTCCCCCGTCACCGCCACAATGCGCTTATCGGGATGAACTAACTTAGCGGCGATCGCACCAGGGATAGCAATACCCATAGCGGCGAAACCGTTAGAAATAATGCAAGTATTAGGACAATCGGAGTGATAATGGCGGGCCATCCACATTTTATGAGCGCCCACGTCAGAAATGGCGATATCTTCTGGTCCCATCACCTGACGCAGATCGTAGATCAATTTTTGTGGCTTGATCGGAAAACCCGTATCATTGGCATAGGTTTCGTAATCGGCCCGAATTTCCGTCTTTAATCCCGCAGTGACAGGAGTTGGTTTATTCTGGCGATCGGCCCGTTTGAGGATATCGATGAGAGAATCGGTGATATCACCCACCACTTCCACCACCGGGGCATAACTGCTGTCAATTTCCGCCGGAGTCATGCCGATGTGAATAATCGGTAATTTCCCGTCTGGATTCCATTTTTTCGGGGAATACTCGATTAAATCGTAACCAACAGCGATAATTAAATCACTGCGCTCAAAAGCACAACTAATCAAATCCCGTTGCTGTAATCCTACCGCCCAAAGAGCCAGAGGATGGGTATAGGGAATCACCCCTTTACCCATAAAAGTGTTAGCCACAGGGATATTCAAGGCCGTGGCAAATTCCGTTAAAGCCTCACTAGCATTAGCGCGAATTGCCCCATTTCCCGCCAAAATCAAGGGAT
This sequence comes from Microcystis sp. M44BS1, assembly GCF_020244875.1. Taxonomy (NCBI): domain Bacteria; kingdom Bacillati; phylum Cyanobacteriota; class Cyanophyceae; order Chroococcales; family Microcystaceae; genus Microcystis; species Microcystis sp. M44BS1. The sequence continues at coordinate 2,545 of NZ_JADBVM010000123.1, read as the reverse complement.
TTTTCGCTTTAGAAATCACCGCCGCCGCCATGTTCAAAGTCCGATAGGAAGCGTAAACTTTTTCCTGACTATCGAGGGGCAAAGGACTACCATCGGCAGCCATAGCGGCGATATTTTCGGGAAGATCGATATGAACTGCCCCCGGTTTCTCACTTTGGGCGGTTTTAAAGGCTCTCCGTACCACTTCTGGGGTGATACCCGGCCGCACGATTTGTTTATTCCATTTCGTCACTGGGGCGAACATGGCCACCAGATCCAGGTATTGATGGGATTCAATGTGCATCCGATCTGTTCCCACCTGGCCAGTGATAGCCACCAAGGGCGCCCCATCGAGGTTAGCATCGGCTACCCCTGTCATTAGGTTAGTCGCCCCCGGTCCTAAGGTGGAGAGACAAACCCCCGCTTTTCCCGTTAAGCGTCCATAGACATCGGCCATAAAAGCGGCACCCTGTTCGTGACGGGTGGTGATAAATTTGATCGAGGAGTTTTTTAGGGCTTCCAAAACATCGAGGTTTTCTTCCCCGGGTAGCCCAAAAATATACTCGACCCCTTCATTCTCTAGACATTTAACTAGAAGTTCGGCTGTGTTTAATTCCCCCATAGTTCCCTCCTGTAGAGCTTACTTCATCAGTAAAGTCTCTAGAGATAGTTCATCCCGGCGGATTGAGGTTGTTGCGCTCAACTCGTCGGGATGATATCAGTAGACTATATGTACCAATGTAGCTGACTAAAATTTTGTTTAAGTCTATCCATATACCATTGTGACTTAAATCTTGACCCTTGGCAGATTATTTATTAGCACAATTGGGGAGAATTTTTTTTAGGCCGTTAATTCTTCGGCGGCGTGAGCTAGTTGGGCGGCGACTTTGGCTAAATAGGGACGACTTAACCACCAGATAAAGGGGGACAGCCAACCCCGCAGGGTGACAGAATAGGAAATATAACTACCACAGAGGGTTGATTCCACTTGGTAGGTCATTTTCTGTTCCATGCCGGGGATAGCGAGAACTCTGAGGCTGAGGAGTTCCCCGGGACGGACATTTTCCACGAAAACCCGGATAGGAATGGGAGTCAGACGGGTGACAGCTTGATAGATTAACCCCGGTTTAGCGATTAAACCCAAGGGAACATCAGCCTTGGCAATCAAAGGATGCCAAGAGACATCGGCCACATTGATTAATTTTTGCCAGAGGACATCGACGGGGGCGGTACTGACCACCCGATAGGTTTTGTAGAGTGAAAACTTACAGAATAGTCTGCCTTTGGCCGCTACAATCCTTAGGGAAAAATTGAGAATCACCGATCGCCCCCCGCAAAAATAATCCAGGTAATCTTCTATTTTGACATACCCCACGCCGTAAACGGACGTGGATTCTTCTCGCATCACTGCTGTGAATTTATGGCTCAACGAGTCCACTTCAATTAGATTCCTGGCGAAATCCCACCTCTGGGTGGTTCTCTCCTCAGACTTTCGCGACCTTACAGAAGCCTGTTTTCGGGGTCCCCTACGATACAGTTCAAAACCTCTAAAATACTTGGTTTCTCTGGTACTTGGTGCTGAGAATTTTTACCTATAGGAGCATTCCCCTATAGAACCCCATAACTCTAGTTTTCAAGGTGCGTTCATCGGTTGATGACTGGGTTTTTTAAGCGGTTGCTTACCCGGCCCCCTATTCTTAATAGCATACATCCTATAAAGTCGCCCTCAAAGGGCGAGGCTTTCAACCCAATTTTTCGGTAAAAAATAAATGGCTTTCCAGCAGTGTGCGCTTTTGATAATTTTCAATTATATGAATAGATTGATAAAGCTTGTTCTCAAGCCACTAAAAGCCGATCAGTTCTTTGTGTGATCAGTTTAACTTACTGTGGCTGTGCCAAGGGTAGCACCTAAAAGATCAAGAAATTGACGGCGATCGAGAGACATATTCTCAGAGCAGATGTTTCGATGAGCAATTATCCTATCGATCGCTACCTTGGCAGAGAAAATTTTTTATTTTTACCTGTCCGCTATAAGATGTCAAATTTTTTGAGTAATTGCCAGGGAATTTAAAAAAATTTGTTTACTCAAATTAAGAGTTAAATTTGGAAGGTTTCTAGAGCGCGTTTTTCCTCAGGTGGGGATGGAAAAAATCCCATTCCCACACTTTTCAATTTATCGTTTTTGTTTGAATTGAGAACCGATGCCCAAAAGTCCTAAACCCAATAATCCTAAAATTGCCGAAGGTTCGGTAATTTGCGTACTACTGGCAGTCAGGGTGAGCGTATCTTAACAATTGTCAATGGCGTTTGAGATGCGCTCACCCTAGCCTTAAAAGGCTTATTTTCGCTGCTTGTTGGATACTGAACCCATCCCCAGTAAACCCAATGCCAATAACCCCAGAATCGAGGAAGGTTCTGGAACCGTTGGAAATGGATTTGGACCGGTACTGGGTGATAAAAATCCTTTGGAAGGATCACCCACGTCTCCAAAACCAACAAGATCGAGGGAATTAAACTGAGTTATAACTTCTACATAGGTCTCTTCTCCTTCTAGTACCCTGAAACT
>NZ_JADBVM010000122.1:0-66135 GCF_020244875.1 Microcystis sp. M44BS1 | reverse complement strand
TTTAGACAATCCAATGTCTAAACTATGATTATAATGATTGAATGAGCGACTATGATTGGGTTGTTTTTAGACAATCCAATGTCTAAACTATGATTATAATGATTGAATGATGGACTATGATTGGGTTGTTTTTAGACAATCTAATGTCTAAACTATGATTATAATGATTGAATGAGCGACTATGATTGGGTTGTTTTTAGACAATCCAATGTCTAAACTATGATTATAATGATTGAATGAGCGACTATGATTGGGTTGTTTTTAGACAATCCAATGTCTAAACTATGATTATCATGATTGAATGATGGACTATGATTGGGTTGTTTTTAGACAATCCAATGTCTAAACTATGATTGAGAATGATTGAATAATGGACTATGATTGGGTTATCCTTTGTCCTTGATAATCACGAATATTTATTGTATCATATTATATCATTATATCATATGGTCATTCTCTCGAAAAAAAATCACAGTCCATCACATAATCACATCAATCACAGTACAGACAATGAATGAACAACGCACCCAAGCTTATGTTAATTTAATAGAACAGTTGCTCACTTCTGCTGATGATGAGGAGCGAACTAATATTCTGCAAGCTAATATGGAATTGATTGACCCTCAATTTTTGCAGATGATGGAAAACTATGCAACGGGGTTAAAATAATAAGGATACAATAACCATGCAGATTGATTTAACACAACACTTTGGGCAATATCTCAATCCTCAAGCGAGAAATATAGAAGAATATGAGGTGTTTTTAACTGTTGGGGACATTGACAATAGGCTAAGGTGTTGTTAGTATATCCAACATGAAGGCTACCGCGCTCATTTGTCGTCGCGTCATCTTGGCCCCAGACGCATTCGCAGAAGTCACTGTCTGGCCTGTTCCCCAACCAGTTCTGCCATTGGAGCATCCTTACGTCATATACTTAAAAGTAGGATAAGAAATTGTTTAGAGAGTGAGCCAAAACTTTAAAGATAAAGAAGCTCAAAAAGTTTTTGAACGTAAACATTCGCGTAAATTGCCATTAGATATCCAACAAGTGGCATTGCGAAAATTGCGGATGCTTAATCGTGCGGAAACCCTGCAAGATCTTCGTGTCCCACCAGCAAATCGATTGGAACGTCTGGTTGGTGACAGGGAAGGTCAATATAGCATTCGGGTTAACGATCAATGGCGAATTTGCTTTGTCTGGCAAAACGGTGATGCTCTAGACGTAGAAATCGTTGATTATCATTGAGGTAAAATAATGAATGAAGATAAACTAATGCCAATTCATCCCGGTGAGGTTCTTTTAGAGGAATTTATCAAGCCAATGAACCTTAGTCAGAATCAAATAGCTCTGGCTCTTGGAGTTCCTGAACAATGTATTAACGAAATCGTTCACGGAAAGCAGCCTATCACAGCGGATATAGCTCTTCGGTTAGCTCGTTATTTTGATATGTCACCGCGATTTTGGCTGGGATTACAAATGGATTACGATCTGGACGTTGTTGAAGATGAAATAGGAGATCAATTGGACAAAGAAGTTGCTGTAATGACAGTTATTTGTGCAGAAAAGTAATTTGTTTGATATGTTCTAAGGCAGAAACTTGGAATATATCAAACAAATTTGGCAGCGACCCCCCCTTGACAATCACGAATATTTATTGTATCACTTTAAATCATAAGGTTGGTCTCTCTCAAAAAAAATCACAGTCCATCACATAATCACATCAATCACAGTACAGACAATGATGGAAGACTATGCAACAGGGTTAGAAGAACAAAGAAATAATACTCCTGTTGCTTGGTTACGGGATATAAAGTATAGAATCTTGTTATGTAGAAGTCTAAAGCATGATCTATATGATTATTTAATTGACTGTCATTCTAGCCTGACCTATAATCATGGAAAGCTCAATCAGGAAAGTGAAAATGAGACAGGTACTTACAGCGAGAATTTTTCAAGAAGATAATTGGTTTGTTGCCCAATGTTTAGAGGTTGATGTTGCTAGTCAAGGGGAAACAGAAACCGAGGCGTTAAACAATCTGCAAGAGGCTTTAGAATTACATTTTGAACCGCCTTGTGCAACAGTTATTCCCCGATTACAGAAGATAGAGGTAGAAATCAATGCCGCTTAAGCCTTTATCTTATCGTGAGATTAAACGCAAGTTGGAAGCGGCAGGGTTTGAAGTTGTTAGTCAAAAGGGGAGTCATGTTAAGTTTGCCAAGGATACTCCCGAAGGAAAAATGACAACGATTGTTCCCTGTTATAAGGAGGTAACAATCGGTACAATTAGCAGTATTTTAAGGCAAGCGGGATTAAGGGTTGATGAGTTTGAGCGTTTATAGTTAATATCCTCTATAGCATTCTGTGTCATAATCGCCCTATATCAAGGGGACTCATCCTATCATAGAGTCATCCGCCAAAAAACATCATAGTCCCTCATTCAATCATTCTAATCACAGTACAGACAATGAATGAACAACGCACCCAAGCTTATGTTAATTTAATTGAACAGTTGCTCACTTCTGCTGATGGGGAGGAACCCAATATTCTGCAAGCAAATCAGGAATTGATTGATCCCGAATTTTTGCAGGTGATGGAAAACTATGCAACATGGTTAGAAGAACAAGGAAATAATGATGCCGCGGCTTGGTTTCGGTATATGGCGCAACAGTTGGGGCAATTTCTCAACCCTCAAGCGAGAAGTATAGAGGAATATCAGGGGTTTTTATTAGAAGTATTACGAGCAGAAGCAGAGAGTAATGATCCTGCGGTGGTTTATCCTATCCTACAACGCTGTCAACATTTGTTAGATGATACCTTTGCCCAACTGTTGCAACAATACGCTAGATATAGTTTTTCTCAAGGGAAGGCTGAAGAAGTGGTAGGTATTGCCGAGGTGATTCAAAATTTATGTATTGATATATCACAGTTTCCCTTGGGAAGTCGGGCAAATAATCTGGAAATTGCGATTACAGGCTATCAGACCCTTTTAGAAGTATATACCCGTCAAGCTTTTCCTTATGAATGGGCAAGGTCACAAAATAATCTGGGGATAGCTTATAGTGATCGCATCAGAGGAGAAAGGGCAGATAATCTAGAGTTAGCTATTGCCGCTTATCACCTGTCATTAGAAGTATATACCCGTGAAGCTTTTCCTGAACAATGGGCAACGATACAAACTAATCTGGGTGCTGCTTATCAAACTCGCATTCTTGGGGAAAGGGCAGATAATTTAGAGTTAGCTATTGCAGCTTATAACCTGTCATTAGAAGTATATATCCGTGATGCCTTTCCTTATGAATGGGCAAGATCACAAAATAATCTGGGGAATGCTTATAATGATCGCATTCTTGGGGAAAGGGCTGATAATCTAGAGTTAGCGATCGCAGCTTTAAACCAGTCTTTAGAAGTATATACCTGTGATGCTTTTCCTTATGAATGGGCAACGACTCAAAATAATCTTGGGGGTGCTTATAATAATCGCATCAGAGAGGAAAGGGCAGATAATCTAGAATTGGCGATAGCTGCTTTAAACCTATCTTTAAAAATAAGAACCCGTGAAGCTTTTCCTTATGAATGGGCAACAACTCAAATTAATCTGGGAAATGCTTATAATGATCGCATTCTTGGGGAAAGAGCAGATAATTTAGAGTTGGCGATAGCTGCTTATAACCTATCATTACAAGTATATACCCGTGAAGCCTTTCCTTATGAATGGGCAATGACACAAAATAATCTGGGGAATGCTTATGGTAATCGAATTTTTGGGGAAAGGGCAGAAAATCTAGAGTTAGCTATTGCGGCTTATAACCTGTCTTTAGAAGTATTAACCCGTGGTAGCTTCCCTGAAAAATGGGCAAACACACAAAATAATCTGGGGAATGCTTATCAAATTCGCATCAGAGGGGAAAAGGCAGATAATTTGGAGTTAGCTATTGTGGCTTTAAACCTGTCTTTAGAAGTCTATACCCGTGATAGCTTTCCTGAAGCTTGGGCAATGACACAAACTAATCTGGGGAATACTTATAGTGATCGCATCAGAGGGGAAAAGGCAGAAAATTTAGAGTTAGCTATTGTTGCTTTTAACCTGTCTTTAGAAGTAAGAACCCGTGATAGCTTTCCTAAAGATTGGGCAAATACACAAAATAATTTGGGGATAGCTTATTGTGAACGCATCAGAGGGGAAAGGGCTGATAATCTAGAGTTAGCTATTGCGGCATATAACCTGTCTTTAGAAGTATATACCCGTGATAGCTTTCCTTATCAATGGGCAACGACACATAATAATCTAGGAGAAGCTTATCGAAATCGCATCAGAGGGGAAAGGGCTGATAATCTAGAGTTAACGATAGTGGCTTATAACCTGTCTTTAGAAGTATATACCCGTGATGCCTTTCCTTATGAATGGGCAAACACACAAAATAATCTGGGCGCTGCTTATAGTTATCGCATCAGAGGGGAAAGGGCAGATAATCTAGAGTTAGCGATCGCTGCTTTAAACCAGTCATTAGAAGTATATACCCGTGATAGCTTTCCTTCTGAATGGGCAAGGTCACAAAATAATCTGGGGATTGCTTATTGTGAGCGCATCAGAGGGGAAAGGGCAGATAATCTAGAGTTAGCGATCGCTGCTTTAAAACAGTCATTAGAAGTATATACCCGTGAAGCCTTTCCTGAATATTGGGCAAGGTCACAAAATAATCTGGGGTTAGCTTATATAAATCGCATCAGAGGGGAAAGGACTGATAATATCGAGTTGGCTATTGTGGCTTATAACCTGTCTTTAGAGGTTTCAACCCCAACCGCTTTTCCTATAGACTGCTTAAGAACAGGACGAAACTTAGGAAATACTGCTAACTTTATCAAAGACTGGGAAACCGCCATCAAAGGCTACAACTTAGCCATCGAAGCAGTAGAAAATACCCGACTCCAAGCCTTAAACCCTCAACGACAACAAGAAATTCTCTCCGATGCAATGGATGTTTATCATGGCATAGTTCAATCCTATCTCAACCTCAATCAACCAGATCGCGCTTTGGAATACGTTGAACGCAGCAAAACCCGCTATCTAGTCCAATTGCTTACCGATCGAGATATCTATCCTAAAGGTAATATCCCCCAAACTATTATTACGGAATTAGATCGCCTCCGTCGTGCCATTATTGGGGAAGAACAACGGTTAGCCATCCAAGAACAAACCCGTAATCAGGGAGTAATTTTAACCCCAGATCAACAAAAACAACCCATCTTAAATGACTATACTCACCTCAATCATTTAAAACAAGAATTAAAACAATTTATTGATCGTGAAATAACTCCCACAGATCGCAGTTTTAGCTTAACTCAAAAGGTTGAAACCATTACCTTAAGTGAGATTCAATCCTTAATTGATCAAGATACTGCCATCTTAGAATGGTATATTTCAGGGGATAGTATTATGGCGTTTATTGTTATCCCCCCTAACCCCCCTTCAAAAGGGGGGGATTTTGATAGTGAGGTAAAAGGGGTTAAAGTTTGGCAATCTTCAGCAGAAGATCGAGAAAAATTGATTAATTTTATTAAAAATTATCGTGATGCTTATGAAAATAATAAAACCGAGTGGATCAATAATCTTAATGATTGTTTAAATCAACTCTCAGAAATTCTCCCCATTGATGAACTTTTAGAACTGATTCCTAAATCCTGCTCTCGTCTCATCCTAATTCCCCATTGGTTTTTACATATTATTCCCCTTCATTGTTTACCCCTAAAAGATGGACAATTTCTCTATCAACGCTTTTCTAAAGGTGTAGGATACCTTCCCAGTTGCCAACTTTTAAAACTGGTAAAATTATCACAGAGAGAAAACTTTACTCGTCTTTTTGCCATTAAAAATCCCACCAGAAAAGACCTAAAACCTCTCTTAGGAGCAAATCTAGAAATCGAGAGAATTAGTAAAGGATTTGCTGCAGAAAAAACCATTATTATTGGGGAATTAGAAGCATCAGAACAAACCCTAGAAAACCGTCGTCAAGAATTACAAGCATCCCATTGTCTTCACTTTTCCTGTCATGGTAAATTTAATAATGAATCCCCTAGAGATTCCGCTTTAATGTTAGCAGATCCAGACGGTAACTTAGGAGAATTAGCTAACCTAACCCTAGCAGAAGTATTTGAAAAATTTGACTTAAGAGAATGTCGTTTAGTCACTTTTTCTGCTTGTGAAAGTGGTATAATCGAAAGTAAAGCTGATAGTATTAGTGATGAATATGTGGGTTTACCGAGTGGTTTTCTATTTGCAGGTAGTTCTAGTGTTGTTAGTACCCTTTGGACAGTAGATCCCCTAGCAACTACGTTATTTATGACTAAATTTTATCACGATCTTAAACGGATTTCTATCCAAGATCAAGGGAGTATTGCCATTGTTTTAAATCACACTCAAACTTGGTTAAGAACATTGAACAGTAAAAAATTAACCAGAATTAAAGATAGTCAAAAATTCCAGCAATTACTCGATCGAGTTTTTGAGAATAAACGGGATAGAAGAAAATTTCAAGACTTATTAGAAGCTGCGGTTAAACGTCAACCCTATCCCTTTGCTAATCCCTATTATTGGACTGCATTTATCGCAACAGGGGTTTAAGAGTTAGAAGAATTAGGTAATGGGTACAATCTGGAGACGTAATCCAAGTACCTGTAAAATCCTAATAACTGTAGTAAACTCTGGCTTACCTTCGCCTAACAAATCTTTACAGAGATTTTGACTTTCTAACCCTGTTTCACTAGCAATATTTTTCATTCCTTGAGAACGAGCAATATCACCTAATGCTGCTATTACTAGACTCGGATCACCATCTTCAAGAACCGCTTCAAGATAGGCGGCTATATCTTCTTTTGTTTCCAGATGATCGGTTGCATCCCAAGGATAGGTTTGGATAGTAGCCATGAATACCTCCTATAAGTTACGGGCTAAATCTAATGCTGTTTTGATGTCTCGTTCTTGAGTCTTTTTATCTCCTCCTGCCAAGAGGATGATCAAGGTCTTACCTTGTTGTATAAAATATACCCGATAGCCTGGACCATAATCAACTCGCAGTTCTGATACACCTTGTCCTACTGGCTTAACATCGCCCGGATTGCCCGTAGATAAACGACGAATACGAATGTCTATACGCGCTTTTGCTTGGCGATCTCGCAAACCACTAAACCACTCAGAATAAGTTTTAGTCTGGCGAATTTCGATCATGTCTTATCCGTTCAACCGTTTAAGAATCAGAACAATTTTGACAAAACTTATCCATTCCTTCCTCTGAAATATAAATAGCAACTGGAGTCGATAAAAGTCCTGCTACTCCCGGCGGACACATAAAACATCCTGCTATAATATCTGTTAAAGGGGGAATAAGTGCGGGTAATTATTTTTCTCGCAAATTTTCATACTTCGGCTGACAAATAGAATCACGACATTTATTAAGAACAATAACAAACCAACGAAAATCAGCATTATCTTCTACTCCTTCAATACCGTTACGAGTGGCAATGGATTCAGCAGCATCCGCCAAATCTCCCTCCCATTCCTCAATCACATCAAGTGCAATTAAAGCATTCTCATTGTCGGCAAATTCAATACGGTACTGAGCAATTTGTTCTGGTGTTAACTGCGTTGTGTCTGACATAATACCATCCTTAAAGCTAAAACTAATTTTTTTCTATTATCTCACCTTATTAGCTCCTAATCCCACCAAATGCCGTGAGGACAATCCCTAGCTTTAGCTTGTCCGCGACTTTATAATCGTCTCGTCGCTAACGGTTTTGACTTCACCGATGGCAAATTAATCCCGTCAAGATTAGCTTAGAAGACTAGGAAGAAGCGAATTTTTGGGCGTGATAATTTACTTTTGTCAAAATCATTACATATTCGCAACAAAGTACACTTTTTTGAGCAAATTAATGTACCCTACTTAGACAAGGCGATAAATTATTTTGTCCCAAGAATTACGCGCTAAACTTATCTCCTGTTATCCCCAAAGTCAGGAAAAAGAGAAAGTCTTAATGAAGATGATTTTTGAACATTAATCAATTGAGGATAGGGAGAGGTTACTAACAGTCAATATTGCCACCTGAATCGCTTTTTCGATGGCCTGTTGTTTGCTTTCTAAACTAATCCCTTCCTCTTTGCTTCTTTCGGCAATCACAGCACAAATACAAGCGGCAGTAAATCCATAAACCCCCGCCATTTTCAATAAAGTTCCCGCTTCCATTTCATAATTGAGAATATTTAAACGTCGATATTCTTCCGTAATTCCCTCTAAATGACGCTGAAGATAAGGATTAGCAGAAGACACAATTCTTTCCTGTCCTTCATAAAAACTATCCACAGAAGCGGTAATACCTACATGATAATTTACTCCCAAAAATTGAGCCGATTTGACTAGAGCAACCGTCAAAAAAGGATCCGCCACTGCGGGATATTCCGGAGGAGCAATATCATTAGCTGCACCTTGCCTACATAAAGCCGCTTGCGAGATAATAATATCACCAATTTTTATTCTATTTTGAATTGCGCCACAAGTACCGATACGAATAATAGTTTTAATTCCCACCTGTATTAATTCATTAACCACAATACTCAAAGATGGCGCACCCATGCCACTGGTAGCCAGAAGAATTGGGGTAGAATTATCTAGATAGCCAAGATAACTATTTAATCCGCGATAATCCGATAGTAAACGTGCATTTTGTAAATAAGTTTCGGCAATATAGCGCGAGCGTTCTGGTTCCCCCGATAATAGGGTGATAGTCGGTTTTACTGTGCCTAAATCCTCACTGCTAAAGTTGAGATGATAGGGTTTTTGGTGAGATAAGTTATTGGACATTGAAGTTAACTAAATACTGAAAAAAGGTAAGGAAAATCAATTCCTTACCTGATGATTGTAGCCTTTTGAAAACAAATTTACACTTTTGCTGACTCTTTAACTAACTTATCCCAACCCAATTCCTTGAGGTTATTGTTGCGACGCAGGGGACGAGTAGCTAACTCTAAAATATCTCGCGCATTGGTAAAACCGTGGATTTGAGCAAAAGTAAATTCTACCGACCATTTAGTGTTAATTCCCCGCGCTTCTAAGGGATTTGCATGGGCCATTCCCGTAATCACTAAATCGGGTTTTAACTCGTAAATGCGCTGAATCTGATTATAGTTATCAGGTTTTTCGATAATTTTCGGGATGGGGACACCCATATCATTACAGGTTTTTTCTAGTAATGCTAATTCGGCCGCTTGGTAGCGTTTATCCATGTAGGGAATACCGATTTCATCGCAAGTCATCCCACAGCGAATTAGGAAACGTGCCAGAGAAATTTCTAGTAAATTATCCCCCATAAAGAAGACCGATTTACCGCGCACAAGTTGCAGATAATCCTCTAAACTTTCCCAAATTTTTGCCTCTCTTTCTTCTAATCCCTGGGGTTGTACTCCCAAAACCGAACAGATTTTTTCTATCCAAGCGCGGGTTCCATCCGGACCGATGGGAAAGGGTGCGCCAATTAATTTACACTTACGACGACGCATTAAAGTGGTGGCAGTTCTTGATAGAAAAGGATTGACACCAGCGACATAATAACCTTCTTCAATTACCGGTAATTCAGTAAAACGTTTGGCAGGCAACCAACCATCAATTTTAACTCCTTGTTTTTTCAATTCTAGGGTTAAATTGGTCACAATCGGGTCGGGAACAGAACCAAATAAAACCAAAGGATGATGGTCTTTATATTCCGATTCTTCCTGTTTAATTTCTTCTTTTTTACGTCCAAAAGTTAAGAGTTTCTGGATAGCATTCCGTTCTTCTTTTTCATCTTCGTGCTTAACTTTTTCGGGACATTTATGCACCATAGAAGCGAGGACGGTATCTTCCCCTTGGGTAAAGGCATAATCTAAACCATTAGCGCGCGCTGTCACGATAGGAATACCGATTTCTGACTCTAGTTTCGGTGCTAATCCTTCTAAGTCCATTTTGATGATTTCGGTGGTACAAGTACCGATAAAAACGATAACGCTAGGGTTTCTATCTCGTTTAATTTGTAAGCAGAGGCGTTTTAATTCTTCGTAGTCTTTTAGTTGAGCGGAAATATCCCCTTCTTCTAATTCAGCCATAGCATAACGTGGTTCAGCAAAAATCATCACCCCCATAGCATTTTGCAGGAAGTAACCACAGGTTTTTGTGCCGATAACAAGGAAGAAACTATCTTCGATTTTTTGGTATAACCAAGCAACACAGCTAATCGGACAAAAGGTGTGATAGTTGCCGGTTTCACAATCAAATTGTAAAGCGCTCGGTTCTTGAGTGGCAGTCATGTTTTTTTGTTCTCCTTAATTGCGGAATTGGTTTAGGTATTCAGTATGTGGATTGGTTTCAGGCAGTAAAGGAATGGCTTCAGCTTCTTGGATTTTTGCTCTTTCTTCTTCTCGTTTTTCGAGTTCTATCTCAGGGTCAAAATTTAAACCTAAAGCATCGACAAGTTTATTACTATCGTTGCTGAGAACACAAAAAGGACTCATCCACATAAATAATTGTGTTTCTAAAGCAGTAGCTACTCCCAGAATTAGATGAGAAGAAGGACGTTTTCCCATATCAGGAGTGTTTATCCAAGAATTAGTAGCAGTCGTAAAAACCTTAATCCAAGCTTGATTAATTTGGTAGTAATCCAACCATTTATCTTTAAGTGCTGCTTTTAATTCCTCAAAGTTACTCATTTTGTCCCCCTGACTGAATAATGATGTTTTCCCTATTCTCATTCCCAATGAGAGGAAAAAATGATCATTATCGAGTCCTCGATAAAATTCGTGGTTAGGATGGGTTAGGCGACGATAAGTTAGGCTATTAACTAATAAGTTAATTATTCGCCGTAACCCACCCAGAAAAAGAGTTTATTGGTGGTTATTGGTGGGTTACGCTGTCCCTAACCCACCCGACAAAATAATCTAAACCATCATTAGATCTAATTCCGCTTCGGCGTTAACTTTGGGTTTATCAGCATTAAGATAGAAATCTGATAATAAAGTGAATAACTCCCGGTCGGCAGATTCTTTAGGAATAACTCCTTCTGGTTTGGCTAAAATCTGATCGGCAATATTGAGATAATAGTCACAAACGTAACTTAACATCGGGTCTTTGTCGGCCATTTCAAAGAGAGTTTGACCTTTAACTCTGGAGACGCGAATATCTTCAATTAAGGGTAAAACTTCTAACACTGGCATGGGAACATGATCTACATATTTATTAATTAAATCGCGTTTTGAGGTGCGATTACCAATTAATCCGGCTAGTCGCAGGGGATGGGTGCGCGCTTTTTCCCGGACGGAAGCGGCAATGCGATTGGCGGCAAAAAGAGCATCAAAGCCGTTATCTGTGACAATTATGCAGTAATCGGCGTAATTTAAGGGTGCGGCAAATCCCCCACAGACCACATCCCCCAAAACATCAAACAAAATCACGTCAAATTCATCAAAAGCGTTCAATTCTTTTAATAATTTCACCGTTTCCCCGACGACGTAACCGCCACAACCGGCGCCGGCAGGGGGGCCACCCGCTTCCACGCATTTGACACCACCGTAACCTTCATAGATAACGTCTTCGGGCCAGATGTCTTCGTAGTGAAAATCTTTTTCTTGTAGGGTATCGATGATTGTGGGAATAAGAAAGCCTGTCAGGGTGAAAGTGCTATCATGCTTGGGGTCACAGCCTATTTGTAGGACTTTTTTGCCTCTTTTGGCTAAAGCAGCCGAAATATTACAGCTTGTTGTCGATTTACCGATGCCACCTTTTCCGTAGACTGCGAGTGTTAAAGGCATGGAAGTTCTCCTAAATGTACGCTTGAATGGTGAGTTTGTTTATCAGTGCTTCGATCGCAATTATTGACCATCTCCCCACTCCTTGGCAAGAGGCTCAATTTTTATCTGCTATAGCTAGAGTGAGAATAAAAGCGTAAAAAGTAGATAAATAATTTTTTACAGCCTATAAAGTCTCTGAAATCGACAAAAACTTATAAAAACAGTTTTATTTATATATTTACTTTAAATAAAAACAATAAACAAAAAACCGCCAAAGCTTTACAAAAACTCGATAAACAGGGTTTTACCGTGCCAAACCGGGACAAAAAAGGCCAAGATAGAGCCAGTCTAGAGACCGATGTCAGATTTTCGTGAATAATCATTACAATTTTCCCGGTCAGCAGATTAAATAAATCGATCCTGAGAAGGATGCTGAAAAAATCTGTAGTACAATTAGAACAAAGTACCTGTAGGGTTTCCCATGCGAGTTAAGCAAAAAACGCTGACTACACTCTTATTAGAGAATAAAGCTCCTAAATATCGTCCTTTTCTGGGTTTTTTTCTGGCTGGGTTTCCTTTGCTGTTTTTAGCATATTTGGTTTTTTTCCAGCGCGCTTATCTCGACTGCATTCGGTTAGGCACAAAAAGGATAGATTGTCAATATGTCCAAGAGTATAATTTTCCTGTTTCTAGTCGGGAAAATTTTTCTTTAACTCACATTAAAGCTACGGCTGTCTATCAGGAAGTTTTTATCAGTGTTGAGCAGGAAAAAACTGTTAATAACACGGTTTTATTGGTCGGAAGAAATAACCATCTCTACATCGAAAATTTTCGGGATGTGCAGTCAGCTAGTGATTTTAAAACTCAATTTGATAGTTTTGTGAATAGATATCAAAATCAGGAAATTATTGCCAAAAGTCCCCTAGATACCTTGTCAGCACTGCTAGAACAGCATCATAATTATCGCTATTATCTTTGGGGTATGTTATGCTTATTCTCTGGTCTATTGTTACTTTATGATGCCAGCTATTGGGAGAGTTATGTCTTTAATCAGGGTACCGCTACCCTAACCCATAAGCGACAACATTTAACTTTTAGAAGTGAAAGTGATTATCTTCTAGAGAGAATTGTTGAGGCAAAGGTAGAAGATTACAAAGGCTTTTTGGGGTCTAATTACCAGCGAATTATTTTAATCCTATCGAACGGGGAAAAAATTATTCTCAATCTCCGTTTACTGGAATCTATAAGTAACGGAAAAAGGGAAGAAAAAATCCTGGCAATGATTGCCGAAAAGTTAAACTTAACTCAAGAGGAACTATTAATCTAAGTAAATGCGCTCAAATTTTAGTTATTTAAAGTCTCTTTTTTTCGGTTTCCTATTGGTGACTGTGTTAGTTTATATATTGCGCGGCATGGGAATATTATCCTTTTTACCCGGAGGATTAATTTTGTTATTAATTCTGTCCTCCGTGGTGACGGGAATCCTCTACGGAATCGATAAAACCCGCCGTTTTTAGGAAAATATTGACTCTTCCTTCCAGACAGAAACGAGAAGAGTCGAACGGTTCTAACGTCAATGTCAAGATTGCGGTCGTTAGTTTCTGAGCAATCCCACTGATAAAAATATCGGCTGCATCTCCTGTTTGTGATATGAGATGCAGCCATTGCCAAAGGCTAACACACCCAGGCTAATTAACCGGGGACTAAAGAAGATTTGAGCGCAAAAATTTTCTCGATTACCTCTTCTACCACCTTATCGGGAGTGGAAGCACCAGAAGTCACTCCGACGATAATTTTTCCCTCATTTAACCAGTTATCGGTGATGATTAAATCGCCACCTAAAGGTTTATGTTCGATGCGATTACCGGGGAGAATGCGCTCGGCACTATCGATATGATAGGAGGGAATGGCACGCTCGATCGCTATTTCCTGTAGGTGAGTGGTATTAGAGGAATTATAACCCCCAATTACCACCATTAAAGAAAGCGGTTCTTTCACCAGTTCAAACATGGCATCTTGACGCTCTTGAGTGGCATCACAGATGGTATTAAAACTCATGAAATGATCTTTAAAATCGATCGGTCCGTACTTTCTCAACATAGTATGCTCAAAGAGTTTGCCAATTGCCTCCGTTTCACTTTTCAGCATCGTGGTTTGATTGGCAATACCGATATAATCTAGATTGCGATCGGGATCGAAACCCTGGGAATGAGCATTTTTAAACTTCTCTAAGAACTCATTTTTATCGCCACCGTGGAGAATATAATTAGCGACATAATTAGCTTGAGCCAAATTTAAAACGATCAGATAAGTGCCAGCAAAAGAGCTAGTGGCGATCGTTTCTTCGTGATTATATTTCCCGTGAATAATCGAAGTGTGGTCGCTTTTTTTGTGTTTTTCCACGGAATTCCACACCTTAGAAACCCAGGGACAAGTGGTATCCACAATCATGCAACCCTTATCGTTAAGTATTTGCATTTCCGAGACACTAGCCCCAAAAGCAGGTAAAATCACCACATCCCCCGATTCCACCACAGTAAAGTCTTTTTGGCCATTTTCCACCGGAATAAAACCCACGGCCATGGAGCGCAGACGCTGATTAACCGAGGGATTGTGAATAATTTCGTTAGTAATCCAGATACGTTCCTGGGGAAAATGTTGACGAGTTTCGTAGGCCATAGCAACAGCGCGTTCTACCCCCCAACAAAAACCAAAAGCTTGAGCGAGATAGATCGTCACGTCACCCCGTTCTAAACGATAATTATTTTCACGAATTTCTTGGATCAGGTCGCTTTGATACTCATTGGTCATCGCATCCATTACTTCCTCTTTGTGACCGAATCCCTTGCGGTTATAGTTATCCGATTGCTGTAGGGTGCGTTTAAAGGATTTTGTATCCATGATTCTCTGATAGGGGTATTGGTGGCGCTAAATTGGGCGAGACAGTAGCTTGCCATATATTAAAAATACCTTATCTAGTCAGCGCAGGAAGCTTTTAGAGACGAGAGAGAAATTCCTCGTCGATATCGTAACCAAACTGTTGAGCGAAAAATTTTAAGCGAGATAAAGCAGGAATTTGCTGACTTTTCAGCCAATCAGACAAAATAAAGAGTTTTTGCATCACAAAAATCTCTAAAGCTTCGGGGTTATATTGAATTCCTTCCCCGCGATGGAATTGATGCGGGACCAACATAGCCGCATAACGAGCGATTTCTCCCTGTTTTGGGTCAAGAATAAAGATTAACCAGGGATAAACTGCGTCTAAATGCAGAAACCACAGCCTGACTTCCGGTATCTCCGATAATTCTCGCAGATCACCCTCCGCACGAGGATAATCTATCTCTAATTGTAGAGCTTGTTCCAGTTCAGCGATCGCTGATCGGGACTGATAATCTTGAATAATAGTCTCTAAAGATGAAAGATCGAGATTTTGGATTTGATTGGGGTTAAGAGGAATTTTGACAGTCATAGGGGCAAATAAAAGGTTATATCGGGCGAAATTACGGTTTTTTATCCCCAGATAGGCAATGATCTATCTCAGAAAATACTCTCGATCGGGACAAAAAAACTAAGTATGACTATTCTCTCACTCCGGAGCGGCCAGGGAAACCGGACTAAAATCACCAAGGTTGGATTTCTCCTACAATTTAACCTACCCTGCACACCGGGTTTTTTAGTCGGCAAAATCGGGAACCAGGGACAGGAATTATGGGAAAATAAGCGTATCTTCTCCGCTTTTATCCCATGCAGGCCAACTTTTTTACTAATATCCTCTTACCCGTTGCCCTAGGCATTTTAATGTTAGGCATGGGATTAGGATTAATTGCCGCCGATTTTCAGCGTATCACCCGTTATCCCAAGGCAGTCCTGATCGGTTTAGTCAATCAAATTATTATTCTACCGATCGTCGGTTTTATTATTGTTTCTCTTTTGCCTCTCCGGCCAGAAATTGCCGTCGGTTTAATGATTGTCGCCATTTGCCCCGGCGGTCCTTCCTCCAATGTTTTAACCTATTTAGCTAAGGGAGATGTGGCTCTTTCTGTTACTTTAACCGCTTTTAGCAGCATCATCACCATTTTCACAATACCTTTTTTAGCTAGTTTCACTCTCCAGCATTTTATGGGGGAAAGTGCCGCCATCTCCCTACCCATTGGTTCCACTATGGCGCAGATATTTTTGATTATACTTTTACCCCTGGTTATCGGTATGACTATCCGCCATTACTTCCCTTTACTGGCCAAAAGTCTCGAACCGATAACTAATCGTTTGGCCGTAATTTTTCTAGCAGTTATTATCTTCTTATTAATCCTGAGAGAATGGCAACGTTTACCTTTATTTATCGCTCAAACTGGCCTGGCAGTGATTATTTTAAACACGGTTGCTTCCCTAATTGGGTTTTTTATTGGTCGTTTATTTCAATTAACTATTCCCCAAAGAATTTGTATCGCCATCGAAGTGGGTATTCAAAGCGGCACTTTAGCTATTGCTATCACTGCCGGTTTATTAAAGAATCCCGATCTGGCTATTCCCGCAGTTGTCTATAGTTTATGGATGTATGTCAGCGCTTTTATCGCTGTTTATTATGGTCGCCAAAAAGCCGCTTTGGCAAAATAGCTAAATCGGGTGATAGGATATAGCTAAAAAACTGATAACTGATTATGTTAATTGGTAAATATTTAACCCTAGAAGAATTATCTACCTGTTCCCAAACCTATCAAAAGTACGCAGCACAAATCGACCCCTATCCAAAAAATCCTGCAACGATAACCGCTTGGCAAAATCTCGCTCACTTTATTATCGATCCAATTATTGATAATTTTGGTCGAGAAAAATTCCAATTAACCTACGGATTTTGTTCCAATGATCTGAGAAAATTTCTCCAAAAAAAAGACCCGATCACCGGCTTAAAAAACGGTAGAATCGATCCCAGTCGTGATCAACATTGCGGCCACGAAATTAATCAAAAAGGTCAATATTATTGTCAGCGATTGGGGGCAGCCTGTGATTTTCTGATTATCGATTTAACGAGCGATCGCCTGATAGATTGGATTTTAACCGCAAAATTACCCTTTGATTCTCTCTATTTTTACGGAATTAATCGCCCGATTCATATCAGCTACGGACCCCAACATAAACGAGATCTATGGACTTTTACCCCTAAAGGAACACCGACTAAAAAAGGTTTACAATCATGGTTAGAAGCGGCAAAATCTATCGATTCTGAAACAAAAAAATCCCCCGAAACTGGGGGATAACCAAGACTTAAAACCGTCTTCTTTTAGATTTCTGGTTCCTGATCGTCGTCATCGTCCTCATCGGCCGGTTCCGTGGGGAAAGGAACCGAACCCATGTCTAATTTATCCCGCAATAACTTCTCAATTTCTGCCGCTACTTCTGGCTTTTCTTCGAGATATTTAACGGCATTATCGCGACCCTGGGCAATATTTTCGCCATTATAGCTATACCATGCCCCTTTGCGAGTAACCACGTTAGTTTGTTCGGCAATATCCAGCATACAACCCACTTGGGAAATGCCTTTACCGAAGATAATATCAAATTCAGCAATCCGGAAAGGAGGCGCGACTTTATTTTTAGCCACCTTAACTTTAGCCCGAATTCCGTATTCTCCTTCCGTGCCTTTTTTCAGAGTTTGAATGCGACGGATATCTAAACGCACCGAGGCATAAAATTTTAAGGCCGTTCCCCCGGTGGTCACTTCAGGATTGCCGTAGGTGACACCGATTTTTTGCCGCAGTTGGTTGAGGAAAATCACCACACAACCGGATTTACCAATATTACCGGCAATTTTTCGCAGGGCTTTACTCATCAAACGGGCCTGCAAACCCACCTGATTATCCCCCATTTCCCCCTCAATTTCCGCCCGCGGCACTAAAGCAGCCACCGAGTCGATGACAACGATATCCACGGCCGAAGAACGCACTAACTGGTCAACTATTTCTAAGGCTGCCTCCCCCGTATCCGGTTGTGCTACCAGTAAATTATTGATATCTACCCCTAAATCTTCCGAATAGGTGGGATCTAAAGCGTGTTCCGCATCGACAAAGGCCGCCACTCCCCCAGCTTTCTGCACTTCTGCGATCGCATGGAGGGCTAAGGTGGTTTTGCCGGAACTTTCCGGCCCGTAAATTTCGACGATACGGCCCTTCGGTAAACCGCCACCCAAAGCCATATCTAGGGTTAAAGCACCACTAGGCACGGTTTCCACCCGCATCCGGGTGGCGTCTCCCAAACGCATAATCGAACCTTTGCCAAAGTTGCGCTCGATTTGAGTTAAGACTAAACCTAAGGCTTTATCTCGATCGGGATTACTTGTCATTGTCGCCATTAATTTTCTCCCCAGTTTTCTTAAGTAGTACAGCAGTATGCAAAGATTGTAGCCTGTTTTAATCTTGATCACCAAAAAGTTAGAAACTTTTTCCAGAATGGTGATCAAAAATCAAAAGTTTTGATTTTTACAGCCAAGGTCGGCTCATCTGTTCTAATTGCGTCACCTCTTGCGCTTCTAAACTCCATCCTAAGGCCCCGGCATTTTCCCTCGCTTGGGCCGCAGTTTTTGCCCCCGGAATGGGAATTACATCCCCTTGGGCGATTAACCAATTGAGGGCGACTTGTGCGGGGGTTTTTTGGTATTTTGCGCCCAACTCTTGCAGTACCCTTAAAATTGGGGCTATTTTCTCCAAACCTTCTTTTTTGAACCGCGAGTCAACTTTTCTGGCTCCATCGGGCAAATTCTGGCTTTCTGGGCTATATTTACCCGTCAGTAGTCCTTGAGCGAGGGGGCTGTAGGCGAGGATGGTGACACCTAATTCCTTGGCCGTGGCTAAAATTGCCTTAGTTTCTATTTTGCGATACAAAAGCGAATACTGCACCTGATTGACCGCTAAGGGAACCTCTTTTTTCGCCAAAATCTGGCTTGCTTGACGCATTTGCTCGGCGGAATAATTACTTACACCCACGGAACCAATCCGGCCGCGTTTTACTTCTTCCCCTAGGGCATTCATTAGGGTTTCTTGGCTAATTAGGAAGGTGAAGGGCCAATGTACTTGGTAAAGGGTAATTTTATCGGTTTTTAGACGGTTTAAGCTCTCGGTAATGGCATTATGCACCGCATTCGCCCCCAATCGCCACGGTACGGGGGCAAACTTGCTGGCAATATCGATGGGAATATCGGTCTGTTGGGTAAATTTTCCTAAGAGTCGTTCCGATTCCCCCAGTCCATAGACTTCGGCAGTGTCAAAAAAGGTGATTCCTGCCTCTACTGCCGCTTTAAAGGCCTCCTCTACCTGACTAGCTCCGTATTCCTTGCCATAGTTCCAGAATAGTTTATCTCCCCATGCCCAAGTCCCGATTCCCAAGGCACTGACGGCAATTCCTGTTTGTCCGAGATTAGCGGTTTGTCTAGTCATATTCCCTACAAAGAATGACAGCGTTTCTCATTTAAAGTTGAAGTGTAACCTATATTTGGTCTGACTCCCCACTAACCCCCTTTTTTGATTCTGGGAAATTCCCACCCATAATTAATGGGAAAGGACTTGACTTTGCCGGCGACTTGCGCTATGCTTTTCTTATAATGGGAATCCGTGCAAAATTTTTTTAGACCCGCAGATTTCCATTATGAATAAAATCTTTTAAAAATATTATCCCAAAATCTGCCGAGAAAAGCAAGCAAAATTTTGCCGATAATTGTTAAGTTTTGTTAACAAAGAAATACAGAGATCAGCAAGGTCAAAAAATCGAAGTCTCTTGCTGATCCTGTTTGTCGCTTAACCTATGATTAGGTTAGGCGAATTTTGCGCTTTGACTAATTGTTAGTGCTAACTTCCGTGGTTTCAACAATTGCCGTCGGTTGGCAGGGAGTGGGTTGAAATTTCTCTGGAAAAGAGAAGCCTAAAAATGATGCGATCGCAAATATGGTGCTGATAATTTTGGCAAGACTGACAAGGTCTTCTCTGTACTTTAACCAATATTTATACATAATCATCAATCCTTTTACCTAGGAGGTGAACTATCTTTAGATTAAAAAAAATCTGATTATTTGTCGTTACTCAAAAGTCCTAAAAATGGTACTTTTTTTAGGTACTCTCAAGTAACCTGACAAGGTACTGAAAAGTAATCTTAAGTCCTGTTACCCTTAAAAAATGATGATAAATGAACTAAAAATGACTGAAATTAAACCCCTTTCATGGACTGAATTAGAAATGCTGGTTAATGATCTGAAAAAAAAGCATACAAACAAGGGATTAACGGACGTGGAGACAAAAATATTAAAAGGTATTTTTGATGATAAAAAATATGCTGATCTAGCGGAAGAAATTAGGCAAGAAGAACAGTCAATCAAGAATGCGGCTTATGATTTATTTAAAATCTTGTCAGAGCAAACAGGTGAAAAGATTGGAAAGAGTAATCTGATTACTGCTTTGGCAAGGTGGTATAGAGATAATTCTCAGACATTTGATCATAACAATAAACCGCAAACTCAGCAATCAAATAAAGTTCTTGAATTAGTTATTGAGGTAGGGATAGACGACCTGACACCAGAGAAAATTGATAAGATTAACAACCTTATTCAAAAAATCGCCAAAGACAACACGATCAAGCCTATTATGAAACTTAAAGGCAGTATTCGGCTATTTTTAGAAGGTTCAGAAGATGGACTACAGAGCCTAGCAGATTTACATCAATCGGGGGAATTGCAAGCCCGTCTCAATGAACTTAAATCAGACGATATACCCGAAATTATCGTCACAAAAGCAGAGTTCACTACAGATGCAAAAGTTATTGAAAAAGCCGAATTAATTAAGGCAATTCGAGAGGGAACAATCGATAAGACAACTCTACGATTTGTTGATTTAAGTGGGGCTATCCTGAGTGGGGCTGACCTGAGTGGGGCTGACCTGAGTGAGGCTGACCTGAGTGGGGCTAACCTGAGTGGGGCTATCCTGAGAAAGGCTATCCTGAGAAAGGCTATCCTGAGAAGGGCTATCCTGAGTGAGGCTGACCTGAGTGGGGCTGACCTGAGAATGGCTGACCTGAGAGGGGCTGACCTGAGAGGGGCTGACCTGAGTTGGGCTGACCTGACAATGGCTTACCTCAGTGAAGCTGACCTCAGTGAGGCTATCCTGAGTGAGGCTGACCTGAGTTGGGCTGTCCTAAGTGAGGCTGACCTGAGAAGGGCTATCCTGAGTGAGGCTGACCTGAGTGGGGCTGACCTGACAATGGCTTACCTGAGAGGGGCTGACCTGAGAGGGGCTAACCTGAGTGAGGCTGACCTGATTGGGGCTAACCTGAGTGAGGCTTACCTGAGTGGGGCTGTCCTAAGTGAGGCTGACCTGGGTGGGGCTAACCTGAGAAGGGCTAACCTGAGTGAGGCTGTCCTAAGTGAGGCTGACCTGAGTTGGGCTAACCTGAGAAGGGCTATCCTGATTGAGGCTGACCTGAGTGAGGCTAACCTGAGTGGGGCTGACGTTAAAAACGCTATCTTTATCGATGCAACGGGGATCACCCCCGAACAAAAACAGGATTTAATTCGACGAGGGGCAATTTTTGGGGATAATTCTAACGATCGCAGTAAAGTATTAGTTTAAAACAGCCTTTGATCTCCACCTTCAGCAGAGATTTAGGTGGGGTTGGCTGAATAAATGTGAAATATAGACGAGGTAAGGGGTTTGGCGGCCTGTTTGGCCAAGCAGCTGCAAGATTTTCAAGCTGGTGGCTCAAAAACCTTGTATCTTAACCGGCGATCGCTCCTACTTTTTCAGCCAACCCATAATTAATGGGAAAGGACTTGACTTTGCCGGCGACTTGCGCTATGCTTTTCTTATAATGGGAATCCGTGCAAAATTTTTTTAGACTCGCAGATTTCCATTATGAATAAAATCTTTTAAAAATATTATCCCAAAATCTCCCGACAAAAGCAAGCAAAATTTTGGCGATAATTGTTAAGTTTTGTTAACAAAGAAATACAGAGATCAGCAAGGTCAAAAAATCGAAATCTCTTGCTGATCCTGTTTGTCGCCTAAGCTATGATTAGGTTAGGCGAGTTTGGCGCTTTTCTCTAATTAAGATTAACCCACCGCAAACCCTGTATATTCTCTGACTAGGGGTTCATGAAAGGCTAAAACAATATCTTCTTTAGGAACACCTAAATTAACTAATTCATTGGCAATTCCCACCTCAGTGCCATCATGTTGTATCCAGATTTTACCCTTTTTAATATCGAGATGCAAAACACAACCATGATATCTTCGTCTATTTTTCCAGCCAACATACATCAATTGATAGTGATCGCCAACAGTATCAAAAATCAATTGTTGTTCAATCGGATCTTTAGATGAACCTATCTGAGAATATTCAGTAATGACTTGCTTGACATAGTGACGATATTGTTCTAATTTTTCCATGCGACAATTACCTCCCCAATCGGATCATAAATAATCAGGTAAATTTGAAATCGTTTAACGACAGTTTGAATAAATCGCAATTCAAAAAAACTATAATAAATATCTAAGGGAACAGCTAAATATAACTGTCTTTTAGGTTCTTTTTCTTCTAAAGCAACACGATAATTAAAGAATTGTCCAATGGCAGTATGAAACTCTGAAATAGTGGATTTACCGATAAAACTTTTAATTTCAACGGCTATCGTTTTATTGTCTTTTTCTGCGGCTATCAGTTGCTCTGCTCCTAAATCGACATACATTTCTACATCACCCACTTCAATCCTTAAAGGGTCATCCGTAATGATCCAACCCTCTTTTTCTAATCCTTTTCTCACTGCACCATGAAAACGATCTTTAGCAGACATGAATCTTGAAGTTAGCAGGCATAATAATTATTAATTATAACATTTCGTCATGACGATCGATCCGGGGTGAGAACATCTCAAACCCTATTGACAATTGGCCAATTTTGTGATCCGCATGGGTATTTCAAGTGATAAGCTAAGACGTATTTAAACCGCTTATTCTTAGATTAGCCCCCCCTTGCCTGATCTCAACAAGCAATTTGAATTACGAACAGCTTAACT
The DNA here is from genome assembly GCF_020244875.1 of Microcystis sp. M44BS1. Classification (NCBI taxonomy): domain Bacteria; kingdom Bacillati; phylum Cyanobacteriota; class Cyanophyceae; order Chroococcales; family Microcystaceae; genus Microcystis; species Microcystis sp. M44BS1. The sequence goes on along the minus strand of NZ_JADBVM010000122.1, from coordinate 43,279 downwards.
AGCCGACATCTGTGATAAAATCGGCCTTGTCTTTCTTCTGCCAGCGCGAAGCCGAGCGGCGGTATGTTGAGCTTATTTCCCCTTTTACTTTTTACTTGGTATAAATCGTGCAGGTTTTCATTTATCATACTCCCGAACTTACCCCCGTCCATACTCTACCCGATTGCGCCGTCGTTATCGATGTTTTAAGAGCGACAACCACGATCGCCACTGCCCTCAATGCCGGTGCAGAAGCAGTGCAAACCTTCAGCGATCTGAAAACCCTGATGCAGGTGAGTGATACCTGGCAACCGGCAAAACGTCTCCGGGCAGGAGAAAGAGGCGGCGCAAAAGTGGAAGGCTGCGATCTGGGCAATTCTCCCCTCGATTGTACCCCTGATTTAATGAAAGGTCGTCGTCTGTTTATCAGCACCACTAACGGCACCCGCGCTCTGCAAAGGGTGGAAGAATCCCCGATCGTGATCACTGCGGCTATGATCAATCGGCAAGCTGCGGTTAATTACTTATTGGATAGGCAGCCCGACACCGTCTGGATTGTTGGCTCTGGTTGGGAAGGGGGTTATTCTCTGGAAGATACGGCCTGTGCTGGAGCGATCGCCAATGCGCTACAAGAACAATCGGGGCAAATGGCGATCGGTAATGATGAGGTGATCGCCTCGATCGCTCTTTATCGTCAATGGCAAAATGATCTTTTAGGAATGTTCCACAGTTGTAGTCATGGTCAGCGCCTCTTGCGTCTCCACTGTCAAGAAGATTTAAAATACTGCGCTAATATTGACTCTCTTGATGTTTTACCGATCCAAAAAGAACCGAGCATTTTAGTCAAACTTTAGACATTTCCCCCCAGAGAAAGGGTCATCCGTGCGGGTAGGATTGATGCTCCTGAGTAACGCACAGAAAACGGGTTTCTCGGAGAAACCCGTTTTCTACTCATGCAAAAGGCAAAACGGAGAATAAATAATCAGTTTTTAATAACTGGATTTAGTATTATTTATAGTTTGCTGATCATAGAGTTCTTGCATAATTAATTGTTGATAGTTCAAAAATGAGAAAAATAGGCATAAAATTGCATAAAATCTCTAAATAGAGCATTTAATAATGTTCATTCTTAATTCTCCTGACTCCTGACTCCTGACTACTGACTACTGACTCCTCACCTAAGGTCAGATTTTTGATTTTTGCAAGAGGTCTCATGACTATCGATTCTTTACTGCAATCTTTTCAGCGTTTTGGGGTTAATCTCGGTTTAGAAAGAATAAAAAATCTGCTGGAGATTTTAGGCAATCCCCAAGATCAAATTCCGATTATTCATGTCACGGGAACTAATGGCAAAGGTTCGGTTTGTGCCTATCTATCCTCCATTCTCAGCACTGCTGGTTACAAAGTCGGACGTTATATTTCTCCCCATTTAATTGATTGGACAGAAAGAATCTCTATTAATGGCGAAAATATTGAAACTGCGACTTTAGAAAACCTGCTTAAAGATATAGAATCGCTTATCGATCCCCAGCAGGAAAGTCCTACTCAATTTGAGGTAATTACTGCCGCTGCTTGGCTGTATTTTGCCCGGGAAAAGGTGGATATTGCCGTGATGGAAGTGGGTTTAGGAGGAAGATTAGATGCGACTAATGTTTGCGCTCAACCTTTAGTTACTGTCATCACTTCTATTAGTCGGGAACATTGGCAAAATTTAGGGCCGACGGTTGCCGATATTGCCGGCGAAAAAGCGGGGATATTAAAAGCGAATTGTCCCGCAGTTATCGGACAATTACCGGAATCAGCGCAGGGGGTAGTTAGGGAGAGAATCAAGCTGTTAAATTGTCCGACGGTATGGGTAGAAGCTGCCGAAAAAATTGCCGATAATCGGGCCAAATATCAAGGGTTAGAATATCCTTTATCCTTAGCGGGAGATTTTCAATTAACTAATTCGGCTATAGCGATCGCTGTTGTTAATATTTTACGTCGGCAAGGTTGGCAAATTAGCGATGAAGTCGTGCAAGAAGGAATGGCAAAAACTCGCTGGTTAGGACGTTTACAAACCGTTAATTGGTGTCAGCGAGAAATTTTAATAGATGGCGCTCATAATCCTGCTGCTGCTATTGGTTTAAGGCAGTATGTAGATAGTTTAAAGGCTCCAAAAATTATCTGGGTGATGGGAATTTTATCGACTAAAGATCATCGGGAAATATTCCAAGCTTTATTAAGAAAAGGCGATAGTTTATATTTAGTTCCCGTCCCCGATCATAGCAGTGCCAATCCTGAAACCTTAGCGGAATTAGCGGCTTCAATTTGTCCAGAATTATCTCACCTAGAGACTTGTTCCGATGTATTTTTAGGACTAAAAAAAGCCATCCAAGAATCGGCCGATAGTCAGATAATTCTCTGTGGATCGCTTTATTTAGTCGGTTACTTTTTAGGGAGTTTGCTTCAGGGAAAATAAAACATCAATTTTACTGGTGGTTTTATCAGGCATAGTGGCAGTAATTCCGATCCCGCGTACCGATTCTAAAAAGGCCTTTGCTTCCGGGGTTAATTCCGTGGCAGGAAGATTATTAATTCCCCCTGCTTTAGCGATAATTTGCTCCACATCGATGAAGAAATAACCGAGATTATTTTTAGGCAAATTTGCGATCGATGCTTGGAAAATCTCACTTTTGCTAATCGGTTGATTCGATTGGGGTTGATAGGGAATTCCGACGGTCATTTTTAGGGTATCATTATTAGGCCAAGTATAGGTTAAAATCGCTTGTTCTTCCGCTTTCCATTCAGTCACATCTTGACCAGAAATTTGACTGTTTTTTATGGTGATAAAGGGAAAAGTTTTTACCAATTTATTTAACCTATCGAGGGTAGTTTTTGCCGCTTTCTGATCGCCGGTTTGCCAGATCATCATTCCCCCAAAACCTAACCCTCCCACCCCTTGCTGGTTGGGGATAATTCCGAAAGCAAATTCTCGATCCATCCAGTTAAAAACTTCTTTATCCGCATCAAGGGTTGCCATCTGAAAATTCTCACGGATCTGACGCAGAAAAGCTTGTAATTCTGGGTTAGTTTGGGACTGTTTTTCTGCTTCTTCCCATCCCTGTTTAAGATTATTCCCACTCCAGAGTGCGATGGTATCTCCGGGTAAATAATTTAAAACTTGATTTCTGCTGGGGGAAGGTAGGTTAGAAATAGTTTCAGGAGCAAGTTTAGCCACCATTTGTAACTGTAATCCCGTATCGGTGACACCCACTCCTGCGACAATATCCTGAATTTTTGCTAATTCTTGCCGACTTTGGGGAGATAAATTAGCATCTGCTCCCAATATTTTGGCATAATCATCGATATAAATTGTTGCTAGGGTATTGGGTAGATTGAGGGATTGGGAAAGCAGTTTTATCACTTCCAGTTTACTGCTAAAAGATGGCTGTCCTTGGTAGGTATTGATCGCCGCTTCTAACACCTTTTTATCGTAGGATATCAACAAAAAATCGCCAGTAACGGCAGTATAAATGGTGGTGTTATCCTGCCAATCTATAGCAGTAATTGTAATACCTTTGTAGTCACTGGTGCTAGTTTTGCGATTAACTTTTTGTCCTAGTTTTTTCTGGAATTCTGACGCTTTAATTTTATCTTTGATCCCGATAACCGTTAATAATTCCGATTGTCCGGGGGTAGTTGCGGGAAGGAAAGCAAAGCTAATACTACCGATCCAAGGTTCGATATCCCGTTGATAATCAATCTTATCGGTGAAGATATTTTTTTGTAATTCTTCTAGTCCTTGACTAACCGCAGTTCGCGATTCTGGTGTACCATATTTAGCTAACACTGACCAAGCTTTTGCATCCGTGGAGACAAAACTACTAGCGAAAGCAGTTTCTGGGATAACTTTTGCCGATTGCAAGGGGGTGAATCTTTGCCAAGGTAGTTGTCCTCGTAGATAAAGATAGACACCTCCTGCGGTTACTGCTGTTAGTCCTAAGACGACTAAACAACCGGGTAAAAATGATTTTTTTGACATAGAATTGTGGTTTGGTTAAAAAGTTCAATACTTGGCGATCGATTTGTCTCTGGTTGTAGTTTCTAAAGAATTGGTTAATCTTTAGTAAGCTTTAACTATTATTATAGCTTCTGGAGGTACTAAGCTGTTGACTATCTAAATTACTCGTTAAGACTGCACGGGAGCGGGGGGAAGTAGTTGGAGCTTTTGTACTAAAATATCTAATACGCAGTTTAAATGCAGTACAGCTTAGAATGATCAAATATTGTTGATATGAATACCATAAAAGGCTGATTTTATCATTAAAATGGACATGATTATGGAAAATTTTCTGATTACTAAGTATGCAGAAATACAGACAAGAAAAATCCCTATTATTAGAAAATAGTTTAGATTAAAAAGTATTGTTTCTGAATTCTTGTATTTATTTTAAATATATTTATTTTAAAAAATATTACAACTACTGCTGTTAACTCTGATGCTTAAAAAGCTATCAGAATCATAATAATTTCGTTGAAAAGTACAGCTTTTTGAAAAAATAAGGTTATTATGAACCTATATTATACTAAATCTGGTTATTAAAGACTGATTATTCATTCCCCTTTTTGCATGAGTGCATGAGTAGAAAACGGGTTTCTCCGAGAAACCCGTTTTCTGTGCGTTATTCAACGGATTTAGTATTAGACCTTTTTGACCCAATATCCAAGAGAACCAAAAATGACAAAAAATAGGGGCTGAATTTTTTCACCCCCCTACAATACAAGAAATTATCGTTTTAGCGTTGTTTACGTTTTAATGCCAAGGCAGATAAACCAAAGAAACCTAAACCAAAAAGGAGAGTCGGTTCCGGGGTTTGGACAGTTAATAAACCTAATTGACCACCTTCGACAAGATTATTGGGACCGCCGATGCTGCCATTTCGCACACTGTGGGCCTGCACGTCGAGAATTAGAATTTTTTCTCCCGGTCGAGCGCCCGGAAAGAATTCAGTAATATCTAAAATCCCCGAAGTTTCCCAGTTACCTAAATCATTGGGGCTGCTGTCGGTTTGACCACCTGGTAAACTAGCACTACGATCGATCTGACCTACTCGTGTCGCTCGTCCAGTGGTGGCATCAAGTCGCCAAATCGAGGCTTCTTCTTCAGAGGTTTGACCGAAATCAGAGAAAGAACGGTCCTCTTGGATATAGATAGTACCGTCATCAGACCAATCGAGGTTATCGGGACTTCTCACCCCAAAATCTGGACCGCTAAATTGACCGCCACCCGCATCATTACCATCGTAGAGAATGCGAGCGCTGACGCTAGAAGCAGCGGTGTCGAGATTGCCGTTTTGATCGAAAACCAGATTATTATCGAAGATATAAACGGTTCCCCAGCTATCGGCCCCATTGAATAAAGAACTGCGTCCGGTGGAAGCAAGAACAATTTGGGAACCATCACTGGGATTAGTCGAGACATCTTCCGGACGGGAGAAGGAAAAAGCTCCTAAAGCGTCCGCTTGGGCCCGAAGATTGCTATCGGTGGCAAAACCATTAAGAAAACCAACCCCACTTCCCTCGTTCACCACTTCTACCCAACGTCCGGCGCTGGTGTTACCAGTACCAGCAAAGTCCCGGGGATCCACACCTTCATCACCTACCCAAACATACAGTTTGCCCTGTTTGAGACCATTGCGATCGAGAAAACTACCATCTCCGACTCCGTTTTTCTCCCCAATGTAGAGATAGAGAGGCGCGGACTCGGTATCATCACCCCCGATCATCGCAATGCGATCACTTCTACCTGTATCAATTTCTGTCCAATTTTCCCAACCACCGCGACCCATTTCTGGGGCAGCCCAAAGACCGAAATTGGTAGGATCGAGAACCCATTGAGTCCCATTGCTGGTTTCTTCTCCAGCAAAGTAGATATTATCTTCAAAACCGATCCCTTGACCGAAGGAATAACGACCGAAAGCGGCACCAGAACAAAAACGATCTAAACCTCCAATGGTGGGAGCGAGTTCAAATTGACTGGTACTGGTGATTAGATTGTAAGAGCGATCGTAGATTTTATCGAAGGCTAATCCAGAACCGATAATTTGACGACTACTGGTGTCGATGTCAAAGTAACTGATTCTTGCTCCTCTCACGGAAAGCTGGTTAGCAGTACCCGGATTCAGGGTATAAGAGGCTCCTTGGTTATTTCTAACTTCGTGGTTGACCAAGGCACGAATCGTCCCATTTCCTAGATTGATAACGCCAATTCCATCAAGAATACCGATGGGAGTGTAATTGTTGATGGTTTCACCCACTGTAAATAGGGGCGTATATTCATAACCATTCAATCCTGTCACCTGCGGTCCGCCTGTATTAGTATGAGCTTGCGCTAAAACCGTCGGTACGTTTATTAGGGAAATTCCCACTGTTAGCAGTGTTGCCGCTAGAACATTTTTGGGGTTGGAATGTGAAGCAATCATTAATTTTTTAGTCCTCTAATCTCAAGGAAACAAAACGTTCTCTCTTGAGATTAAAAGGCTTTTATTAAGGGATTGATAACCTGAGAATAAAAACTCTTTAAGAACTGATGCTTTGTCATAATTATTAATGTTTGTGTAAACAATTGTAAAAAAGCTGGATGCTCACGACCTAGATTCTTTCTATTAACAATTGTTATTTAATCATCGAGCCTAATAAACAATTTCTTTCTTTTGCTTATTCTGACTCTTTAATACTGTCCCGTGACTCTTTCCCTAAGGGAATATTTTTGATTTTTGGCAGAAGTTCATTATTAATTCCCACCCCCTGATTAATATTAGTCAACCGATTGGCCTCTAATTTTTCTGTTAATCCTTGTAAAATATTTGATACTAGCCAGGGTCCTCGGTATAACCAACCGGTATAAATCTGTAATAAACTCGCACCGGCCGTAATTTTTTCCCAAGCATCATCGAGGGAAAAAATGCCTCCCACTCCAATTATCGGTAAATTGCCTTGGGTTTGCTGATAGATAAAACGGATCACTTCCGTGGAACGTTCCCGCAAAGGTTGCCCACTAATTCCCCCTGCTTCTTCAGTGATTGGTTTACCGGTTTCAGGCAGAATTGTGGTTTTTAATCCCGTGCGTTTAGTGGTGGTATTAGTAGCGACAATTCCAGCTAACTGATAGGAGAAAGCTAACTCAATAATTGTTCTTATATCTTCCCATTCTAAATCAGGAGAAATTTTCACTAATAGGGGTTTTCTGCCTTGATTTTCTGTTTGTAAAATGTCGAGAATTTTATCGAGTTGTTCCCCACTTTGCAGGGAACGCAAACCGGGAGTATTGGGAGAACTAACATTAACGACAAAATAATCAGCATGGGGGAATAAATAGCGAAAACTGCCTAAATAGTCCTCTGGAGCCTTTTCTAGGGGCGTATTTTTCGATTTACAGAGGTTAATACCGATGGGAATCTGTCGGGGTTGTCGTTGCCAAGATTGCTGGAGAGTTGCCGCTAGAACTGGCGCTCCGAGGTTATTTGCCCCCATACGGTTTAATCCAGCCAAATCTTTCGGTAAACGAAATAATCTCGGTTTTGGGTTGCCCGGTTGCCCTTCTAGGGTGACAGCACCCACCTCGGCAAAACCAAAGCCGAAATTATGCCAAAGTCCAGCCCCTAAACCGTCTTTATCGAATCCTGCCGCTAATCCGACGGGATTGGGGAAATTTAACCCCCAGAGGCTTTGAGATAGGCGAGAATCGCTAAAACTAAGGGATTCTGATAATTGTGAGATTAGCCATTGTCCCCAAAATTCCCCTCGCGAGCGATCGATTTTTTGCAGAGTATTTAATAATTGTTTTTGGGTTCCCTCTAAATTGCCCCGAATAGCCTTGAAAGCTAGAGGATAAAAAGGTTTAATTGTATCAATTATATTTATCATAAAAAGACAGGAATTAAGGGTATTTTTCAGTTATCAGTTATCAGTTATCAGTGGGGAGACCACTTCGTGTGCGACGTTCGGCGAAGCTCAGTCGAGCCGTTGCGGGGGAGCAGGGAGAAAAAGCTGTCTTCTGAATACTAACCACTGAATACTGATAACCGACTTCTGATCAATAAAAAATAGACCGTAACCCACCTAGCATAATCTTTATAAACCTTGACGAGGATTAAAAGTTTCGATCGCCCGTATTTTTTGATAAAGTTCCAATTCTTCTGGGCTAGGATTGGGAGGATTAACTAAGATAATTTCCACTAATTGATCGCCCCTTTCTCCTTGGGAAGTGGGATAACCTTTACTAGCTAAACGTAATCTTTGACCGCTTTTAACTCCCTTAGGAATCATCATTTTAACTAACCCGTCAATTGTGGGAATTTCCACAAAACCGCCCACAATTGCCTCGCTAGGAGTAATCGGTACTTGACAGACAATATCGGAACCTTGAATCCTAAAAAAATGATGCCTAGCGATAGTTATTTTTAAATATAAATCACCCCCTTCAATACCCTGACCTTTGAGACGAATTTTCTGCCCATCGATCATGGCTGCCGGCATATCTACCTCTATTGATCTACCATCTTCCAGACGAATTCTTTGTCTGCCACCTTGATAGGCTTTCTCTAAAGGTAAAGTTAATTTTGCCTCCACATCTCGACGAGTTAAACGGGGAGAGGAGGCAATTTTAGCGCGCTTAGTATTAAGGTTATTAAAATCTCTAAACTTCCATAAATCCTGTTCTGTACGGGGGATTTTTCCATTACCGTTACTATTGGCTTTTTCCCCCGGACGTATCCCGCGGCGCTTAATCCCCGTCAAGGAACGATTATACTCAACCCGTTTTTCTTCATCGGAGAGAACATCATAAGCTTCATTAATATCTTTAAACTTTTCTTCGGCCGATTTATCCCCCGGATTAACATCGGGATGATATTGGCGCGCCAGTCGTCGAAAAGCTTTTTTTATCTCGTCACTGGTAGCCGTGCGAGATACTCCTAAAACATCATAATAATTAACTAATTGTGGCATATATTCAGTTATCAGTTATCGGTTATCAGTTATCAGTTATCAGTTATCAGTTATCGGTTATCAGTTATCGGTTATCAGATTTGAGTTCTAAGTGAGCAGTATGTATTAAGCGAGCAGTATTAAATAGTAGTTTCCCACTGTCTTTTTACTGTTTACTGTTTACTGATCACTGTTTACTGATCACTGATTAAAACCAATCATCATCCTCATCATCCCAGTTATTTTGGGGGGGAATATTGCGGGAACGATTGCCGCTGCTGCGGTTACTTTTACTATTGTTATAACTTTTTCCCTCCGAAAGGGGGGGACTTTGCCAATCGCTATCGCGGCCATTGTCGTAATTGTCCTGATTGCGGGGGCGATAACTATCTTGATTAGCCGAATAATTGGGTCGATAATCACTTTGATAACCCGGTGTACTAGGACGATAATCCTGACGATAACGATCGCGACGCGGTTCGGAGGGAAGATCATCTTCCTTATCCCCGGTAAAAGTCTTGCGAATAGCGCTAAAAAAGCCCTCGTCTTCCTCGTCGTATTGTAGCCGTACCTCGCGATTTAATTCATAGATAACATCCTGTAGGTCTGCCTGGGCGCGATCGATGCGACGGTCATCATTTTTCTCCAAAGCGTCGATAATTTCCGTACTCAAAGACTCAATTTGACGACGATAGGAACGGGTAAACTCATTACCAAAATCGAGAGTAACATCTTTTAAGCGTCGTTGAGCTTGATCCACCAGAGAGCGAGCGCGATTGCGTTTATCGACCTTTTCGCGACGGGTACGATCTGCTTCGGCAAATCGGGCAGCATCGCCGATCATACGGTTAATTTCCCCTTCGCTGAGGGTAGAAGCGCCTTGAATGGTGACACTTTGCTCCCGTCCGGTCATTTTATCCCTAGCGGTGACTTGTAGAATACCGTTAGCATCGATATCGAGGGACACCTGCACTTGGGGAATACCCCGGGGTGCGGGGGGGATACCGGTTAATTTAAAACGTCCCAGGGATTTATTATCGCTGGCCATTTCCCTTTCCCCCTGCAAAACGTGGATTTCCACCACAGTTTGATTATTTTCGGAAGTGGAAAAAAGGTCAGATCTGCGGACGGGAATAGTGGTATTGCGGGGGATTAACTTTTTCATCACACCGCCGATGGTTTCTAAACCCAAGGATAAAGGGGTCACATCGAGGAGCAGCACGTCTTTGACCTCGCCGCCCAAAATTCCCGCTTGAATAGCCGCCCCGACCGCTACAACCTCATCAGGGTTAACATTTTGATTGGGTTCCCTATCGATAAAACTCCGCACTAAATCCTTCACCACCGGCATCCGCGTGCCGCCGCCCACCAGTACCACTTCGTCTAATTGGACGGGGGACAAACCGGCATCAGAAAGGGCCCGTTTGAGAGGACGACGGAGACGACTGATTAAATCGCCGCATAATTCCTCAAATTGGGACCGACTCAGGCGAGTTTCGATGTGTTTGGGTCCGTCTTCCGTGGCGATGATAAAGGGTAGATTAATATCGGTGACGCTGACCCCAGATAGTTCAATTTTGGCTTTTTCTGCCGCTTCTGTGAGTCTTTGTAAGGCTTGCCGGTCTTGGCGCAGCTCCACGCCTTCCTGTTCCAAAAATTGATTGGCTAACCAATCGACGATTCTTTTATCGAAATCATTACCGCCTAATTGGGTGTCGCCACTGGTGGCCTTCACCTCAAAAACGCCGTCACCCACTTCCAGGATAGAAACATCAAAAGTACCGCCTCCCAGGTCAAAAACGAGGATTTTCTTGCTTTCCTGTTCATCGAGACCGTAGGCTAGGGCAGCGGCGGTGGGTTCGTTGAGAATCCGCAGCACTTCTAACCCCGCAATTCGGCCCGCATCCCGGGTGGCTTGACGTTGGGAGTCATTAAAATAGGCGGGGACGGTGATGACGGCCCCGGTCACTTCTTCCCCTAGATAACGACTGGCTTCTTCGGCTAATCGGCGTAAAACTAGGGCGGAAATTTCTTCGGGGGCGAATTCTTTTTGCAGACGGGGGCATTTAATTTTGATACTGCCCATCTCATCCCGGCGGATGGTGTAGGGGACGCGCTTCGATTCGGGGTTTAATTCCGAGTAGCGACGACCTATGTAGCGTTTGACTCCATAGTAGGTGTTTTGGGGATTGAGTACCCCTTGTCGCCGGGCCATTTGACCGACCACTAACTCCCCATCTTTATTAAAACCGACCACAGAAGGGGTGGTTCTCATGCCCTCCGAGTTGGCGATGACCACTGGCTTTCCGCCTTCCATCACGGCGACGACGGAGTTAGTTGTCCCTAGATCAATGCCTACTACTCTACCCATGCTTGTTTTTGTCTCCCCCTAGATTTCGATAACTTCGGGACTTTTACCTTCGATCGATAGTTTAAATCGCTTAATGCTTGTTGACAATATTGTATCGAATTGTCTTAGGTTCTCGCTCTCGCTTCGGGGCAATTGAGGGTGTGATTACCGAAGTGGTCTTTTAGTGACTCTGGCGATCGAGCTTGGGGGGTTTTAAATAGGGTCTGCTGAAAAAGTTTTTCCTGGGGGCAGGGTGTGGGGTGTGGGGTGTGGGGTGTGGGGTGTAGGGTGTGGGGTGTGGGGTGTGGGGTGTGGGGTGTAGGGTGTGGGGAGTTTTCTCAGTGAACTGATAACTGATAACTGATAACTGATTCCGGCGGCGCTGGACAACAAATAGAGATTCTTTCCCCTGTACTGGGATGATTAAAAACGATTTGATTGGCATGGAGATAATAACCACAATCTCCCGGTACTGCATCCGGTCGCGGTAATCCCCCCAGACCATACAATGGATCACCGATTAAAGGATAGCCAAAAAAGGCCAGATGAATGCGAATTTGATGGGGTCTGCCCGTAAAAATTCTTACTTCTAATAGGGTACTATCGGGATGTTTTTTTAAGACTCGACCATCACTGCGGGCCGATAACCCATCTGTGAGCGCACCGTAAACATGGCCTAAAATGGGATGGGCAATTTTCCCGATCGCTTGATTAATAGTAAAATTATCTGGTATGTCGCCCTGACCAACTAAAGCTCGATATATTTTAGTAATTTTCCCCTCCCGCATCTGTTGACTCAATTTAGCTCTAGCGGGCTTTGATTTCGCCATTAAGACTATGCCGGAAGTGCCGCGACCAAGACGATGAATTGGATAGGGAGTGACCTCGGCATAATGCTGATGTACCAGATGGATGAGAGTATGTTCGAGAAATCCACCCCCCGCTAACACGGGTAATCCCGAAGGTTTCGCCACCACTAACACCTCGGCATCCTCGTAGAGTACCTCAAAAAAGAGCGGTACATCCGGTTCTGTCCACGGCGGGCGCTGATAGGTCAATTGCTGCCCGATTTCCAAGACTGTATCGGGGCAAGCGGGACGACCGTTGACTAGAATTGCTGCCGATAAAATGCGATCGAGCCATTCTTCTGGGCTAGAATGGCAATATTTGCCCGTATAGTAAGCTAATAAGCTTAATCCTGCCTGATTTTTGCTAATTTTATCTCGATAAATCCAGCCTTGATTGGGCATTGGGGAAGTGGGGAAGTGGGGACGTGGGGGAATTTCCACTAACACCCTAACACCCCAACACCCCAACACCCCAACACCCTATCACCCTATCACCCTATCTCCTGAATACTGACTTCTCACCCAATCTTCGACAAAGATAAGCAAAAATTATTTATTGACTCCAAAAGCTTGAGAATATTTAAATTAACATTCCGCAATATTTACAAATTCTTAAGAATTAATTGAGAAAGATTTTTATTTAACAACGATGTTATGATGGTTACAGCGATTTTACTGAATTTCATAATGGGTTATTCTTTGCTTTTTTGGACAGCAATGGTTGAAACCCTTGCCACACCTACAAGGTAATCCCAATTAAGACAGGTAAATCAGTCAATTTCACCCACAACGATGATCTTTTTTTTGTGTAGTTTTATTGCAAAGAAAAAGTTTTTTTGACAAAAAGCACAAAGTATGTAGGAGTAGTTATGGCAGAGTGGGAAGTGGGGAAGTGGGGAAGTGGGGAAGTGGGGAAGTGAGGAAGTGGGGTGTGGGGTGTGGGGAGTGGGGAGTGGGGAGTGGGGAGTGGGGTGTGGGGAGTGGGGTGTGGGGTGTGGGGAGTGGGGTGTGGGGTGTAGGGAAGTGGGAAGAATAAATAAAATAATCTACTGTCTCCTGTCTCGGAGTCTCCTGTCTCCTGTCTCCTGACTACTGATACCCGAATCTTGGTTGAAAGACCAAAACGCTTGCAGAGCTATCCACAAGTGGACAACTAGATAACAAGTGATATTCTAGTAGGTTCGGATAGGACATAATCGTGTAAGACGTGAGTAGGGGAAACCAGAAAGCGCAGTGATGAGCTTCGAGAATCCCTCCCATGAGCGCTTCGGGGAGTGTCAATTAATTGTATGTCTTTGGTAATTTGTCCGGGTTTTCATGATTCTAGATTGACCGAGGATTTTTTAGGACATCTGGGGAGCCAATCGGTCAAATTACGTTCCTATATTATTATTTCGCCTTTTTCTTGCTTAAATGAAGCTTTTTCACCGGGAGAAGCTCTAACCTTGATTGGGTTTAGTGCGGGGGTGGTAAATGCGATCGCTTTAGCTCATTATTGGCAAGCTCAAGGGGCGACAATTCGAGCTTTAATAGCTCTAGACGGGTGGGGAGTGCCATTAATCGGTAATTTTCCCATTTATCGCCTGAGTCACGATTATTTTACCCATTGGAGTTCCTGTTTACTGGGTAGTGGTCAAGAAAACTTTTATGCAGATCCACCTGTAGATCATCTTAGCCTCTGGTCGTCCCCCGATCGAGTGACCGGTTGGTCTATCAATGGTAATTTTGTCCAACGCACCACAGCATTAACTTTTTTATCTCAAATCGGTCGGGCGAGAATCAATTAACTATAATTAGCTAGTCCCCCCCTGTCTTTCCTATTTCTTTACCGCTGCTGATTTATGAGTACATCCGTTCCGAATTCTTCAATTCTCTTGGTGGGAATTGAGGAGAATATCGCTAAACTAGCTAGTGCGGACTTGAAAGAAGCAGGTTATCGTCCCCTGATCGTGCCTAGCATTGATATCGCTTTCCCAGAAGTGAAAAGTTGGCAGCCAGCGGTGATTATACTCGATCGCTTCCTCGCGGCGGAGGCCGGTGTGAATTTTTGTAGTCGTTTACGTTCCCAGGGAAGTCGCGTTTATATTATTTTGTTAGTATCTCAAGAAACCCTAGAAGAACGTCTCGCCTGTTTGGAAGCGGGAGCCGACGATTATTTTCTCAAACCCTATAATTCGCCATCTTTTCTCAAATTAATCCGTTTTTACCTGCAACCTCTGGAAATTATCCACGAACAATTGCGTTTCGGTGACTTAGTATTAGATTTAGCCAGTCGTCGTCTCTCCTATAAAAACAAAAATATTGAGTTGACGATGAAGGAATTTGAACTGCTGCGCTACCTCATGACTCACCCCAAAGAAGTATTATCGAGGGATAAAATTCTCGAAAATGTCTGGGGAGACGAATTTCAAGGAGAATCAAACGTTATTGAGGTATATATTCGCTATTTACGCCTGAAGATGGAGGCTGGTGGTCAAAAACGCCTCATTCATACCGTGCGCGGTGTCGGCTACGTTTTACGGGAATCTTAACAGTAATCAGTAATCAGTGATCAGTAATCAGGAGATTATTTTATTTATTCTCCCCAATTCCCCAATTCCCCAATTCCCCACTCCCTAATTCATATCACTGATTACTGTTTACTGATCACTGAAAAGCCCCACCACCCTAGTCAAGTGCCGCTATTCAATCTGGATGGAGTTGGGGGAATCGATAGGAGGGGTGGAACTTCCCGGGGTGATAGTTTGACGGTATTGACTATAAAGACGGTTGCGCCAAGCAAAAAAGCCCTCGTAGGCGCTATTATCGGCTAACCCCGGAATGCCCTTGCCTTGCAATTCCCTGGGTAAGTTGAGATAGGAACCCTGGGGAAACTGAAGCAGTACACTTAATCCCGCCACGGCTAAATCGGCTAAAGTGGGCTGCTCCCCGACTAAATAGGGACGATTGGTTAAAATGAGGTTCAAAGCCTCTAAATCCTGTTGTAGCCCCTTTTTCGCTGTATTGATAGCATCTTTTCCCAGACCTACACCCGCCCCCAAAATATCAATTAATTCCCCTGGCATAGAACCCAGCAACAAGCGCATAAAACCGGGAGTTTCCCGGGGTAAAAAAGCGGTACGAAAGTTTTGATTTTGGGCAAAAGCGCCGAGAAAAGCGGTTCTTCCTTTTAATCCCAGGGATTCATCGGCCCATTCTTCGATTAATAAACATTGACCCCGTTGTAGGGGATCTGTGGGGATAATTGGTTTTTCAGGATACTTGCGATCGAGATAAAAAGCAATCTCGGTCGAGTCGGCGATATAAGTATCACCATCCTTGAGGACCGGGACCTGGCGCTGTCCGGAAAGACGGAATAATTCCAATTGTCCTACCCCTGGCACCACGTCCCTTTTTTTATAGGCAAGACCTTTATAGTCGAGGATGAGACGGACTTTCTCACAATAGGCAGATAATTCAAATTGGTAGAGTTCTAGCATAGGATGATATGGCCTCTCGATAAATCAGTTTCTCCCTGATTACTCTAACCCTATCGGGCATCAATCGCCTAAACCTAAAGACTTTACTCCGATTTTACTCAAACATTTGTACTAAAAACGAGCAAGGCGAAAAAATAATCGTTTGCTAATTTTAGGGACCAGATCCAGCAAACCCAACTGAATAGCTCCACGCTTTTAGGCTAGAATATCTTCGAGTGCCAGAAGAGCCGGAATAACTTATATATTCTGGCAAGCTGACTTGCGAGAGGCCAATAGCATACCGCTATAGTAGAGGAGGCGTGCGAGAGCTGGCTCCTTTCTCGGATCAGAGGTTACTATGCAATTATCCATCGAAGTTTTTAATGACGTAGTTCGCTATCTCGACAGCCACGAAGAAAAATTACGGATCAAAAAATTAATCTTTTGTATCTGTAAAAAATCTTGGGAAAATGATCCTAATATTTTGAACAGTGTGGCTATGGAAGACTTGGTGAAGGAGTTAGTGGAACTTAAAACAAGTAAAGAACAATTAAGTTTTTCTGTTTATAAGTTAGTTAAAACCCTCAATCGTCCTAAAGTTTATCTGGGAGTAGCAACGGTTATTATCGAGCAAATCAGTCAATTATATAGTAATATTGCTGCCGCCTACGACAATCAATTATTACCAGTGGAACCGGAAGTTAACCCTAGCTTCACCAACGTTAATAATGATGTCAACAACGAGGAAGATAATTTATTAAGACAGGTGGTTAGTAGCCTAGAAAATCATCGAGAGACGGCGAGAATTCAAAAATTAATGTTTGCCGCTTGTAAAAATCGTTGGGAAAACGATCAAGCGGTGATTAATAATTATGGCTTAAAAAATATTGTTTTAGAACTTCAGCGAAACAAGTCCAATTTCCTAAGCTTGCGACAAACTCTCAAGCAAGTTGCCAAAAATATTAATAAAAAAGCTCTCTACCTAGCCCTAGCCGATATTATTCTTACCGAGCTAGAGCCTCTCTACGATACTCATAACGATGACGAAGAAGAGGATAATGAGTCAAAAAGTCAAATCTTGAACACTCAAATAGTTCATCTAAAGAATGATTCTGATTCTGCGGCTAAAACCACATCTTTCTCCCCCTCTAGAAGTGAACCTGTGGATTTTTCCTCTTCGAGCATCAATCTAAATGAACCGCAATTAGTCATGGAATTGCCCTTTGCCGAGCCGGCTTCCTCAAATAACAACCCCAATAATTCCCCACAAATTCCCGCCTACGACCCCTTTGAAATTCGTTTAGAAATTTTCCAGTATGCTAATCCTTTACGAGCCAAAATATTGATTTTCTCGCTCCTATTTCATCCTTGGGATCGGAGCGGTCAAGATTGGTCAACTCTGCGAAGTTATACCCTAGAAGATTTACTACAACAACTCATCGAAAGTGGGAAATCTCTCAAGGATATCGAAATTCAACTATACAATATTGCTCAAACCCAAATGGATACGGATGCTAACGTTCAAACCGCCAGTATTCTGGTGCAAACTTTACAAAAAATTCTTTAATTTTTTACCCAAATTTATCTGGATATTCTACCTATGAAACCCAACGAATTAATTGAACGTTATGCCGCAGGAGAAACTCAATTTAGTGGCTTAAAATTACCCGGAGTTAATTTAGTTGGTGCTGACTTAATTGGCATTGTTTTAAATGAAGCAGATCTGCACGGAGCCAATCTTCTCTTTACCTATCTTAACCGGGCTAATCTCGCTCAAGCTAATCTTGTGACAGCTAATTTAAGCGGTGCTAGTCTCAACCAAGCTGACTTAAATGGGGCAGATTTACGCAGTGCCAATTTACACGGAGCGCTGCTACAAGGTGCTAATCTTCGTGATACCGATATAACCCTAGCGACGTTACTTGATGCTAACTTAATCGGGGCGGATTTACGGGGGGCTGATTTAAGTGGTGCTAACCTCACTGGTGCTTGTTTGCGGGGAACAAATATGCGTCAGGAAAAGAAAAATCATAACACTAATTTACAAAGTGCTAATCTCTATCGCGCCGACCTGCAAGGGGCTAATATGAAAGGGGTTGATCTGGTGCGTGCAAATCTAGTAGGAGCCAATTTAAAGGAGGCTAATTTGTGCAATGTTGACCTCAGAAAAGCGGATTTAACTAATGCTAATCTCCAAGATGCTTTACTTACTGATGCTAATTTAATCGGGGCGCATTTAGTGGGGGCAAATCTAGCGGGAGCCAATTTAGTGCGTTCAAAAATGACCGATACGGAAGCAATGCAGGCAAATTTCCATAGTGCAATTATGACTCAAATAAAATTTGATCGAGCTAATCTTAGTCAAGCTAATTTTCAAGCAGCAAGAATGAATCATGCTGACTTAAGAAGGGCTAATCTTTCAGGAGTTAATTTCAGCGAAGCTGACTTAATCGATGCTTTCTTTGCTAGAGCAAATCTCACCGGTGCCGATTTAAGTAATGCTAATCTAACTCGTGCCGAGTTAATGAGTGCTAATCTGATGGGAGTTAACTTCCGCGGTGCAATTATGCCCGATGGCCGGATTAATAATTAAAATTAATAAAGATTGTTGTTAGCAGTTATTCTGGTATAATTTAGGGGTAGAATTGAGGGTAGTATTATGGTTGAGCCAGCAATTATTACAGAAGATATGGGCAAAATTTACACCAGCATTACAGTGATCAATCGCGCCGATCAAATTTTAGCGGCGGCGGCTGTAATTTCTCCGGAACAAATTCGCTCTCTTACCCTAGAAAATGTCTTGGTGGATACGGGAGCAACTACTGTTTGTCTGGTGCCGGAAGTAATCTCCCGCTTGGGTTTACAGCTTTTAAAAGAAGTAGATGTGGCTACGGCTAAAGGGATAGGAAAAGCGAGAATTTTTCGCGATGCTACCTTGATTATTGCGGGACGGGAAGGGACTTTTGAATGTTTGGAATTACCTGGAGGTCAAAACAACTTATTAGGAGTAATTCCTTTAGAAGCTTTGGGATTAGAACCAGATCTTCGCAGCCAAAAACTACGAGTTTTACCCACAGAATCTAACGAGACTTATTTAACAATTTTATCGAACAAAATAGCTCTATAAAATTACTTTTTGTCTGACTGTTCCGGCTCTTTCAGCTATAGCGATAACCTCGATTTCTTGACCAGAAACTCCCTTAATCACCCATTCCACCGTACAGCGATAATCTAAACCATGAGCGAGGCTACTATATACTTTATTTGATCGCCCTTCTAAGTGACCGATTTCCTGCTCTAATTTTCCCACTATTAAACTCACCTCATCGGCTAAATTTAACTTGACTTGAATGGGACGAACGATCTTTCTTTCCAGTGCCTTTTTACTGGTATAAGTGGGTAAAAATCCCTGATTTTCTAACTGTAAAACCAGATGATAAATACCATTTCCCTCCGACTTCAGATCAAGACGAGAGATAGCTAAAAGAGGTGACATTAAAGCATGGGCAATAGTAAACTGACATTGTTTCTCACATAAATCTGGTAAATACTTTTCTGGGGCATTTTGCCAGACATTTTTAAAGTCCCAACCGCCAATTTCCACATCTCCCAATTGGGGGTGATCAAAACTTTGCCAATTAATAAAACCCTTTCCCGCCAAATTCTCATCATTCCAACGCTGTAACTTCAATTCATCTTCCAAAGGATGCCAGCGAAACCATTGAATATAATCATCTTTTTTCACTCCCGCTTGGGTGGGTGCATCCCATAACTCCACCGTAAAACCATACCAACCAAAATGATCGTAACCGTAATCATCCATGGCACCGTTAGTCACTTCTTTGGGATGATAACGAAAATCGTGATAGACAGAAACGCATTCATAACCAGTCATTACTTTTCCCTTGTCAGCAATATATTTATACATTTCTAAGTCTTCCACGGGGAAATATTCATCGGGATGGGTGCTATAGGGACGCAACATGACTGCTGAATAGGTATGATAGGTAACGAAGCCATTAATATTGGTGTTATTTGCCCAAAATTCTGCTTCTGCACGGGTTTCTGGCTCGGAAAAGGGAAAATCTCCGGCCCCCTGTTGTTCCCCTTCAGGAACCCAATAAACGGGGTAATTGCGGTTAAAATCTAAACCTTCTAGGGTGGGGGCAGTGGTAAAATTATAGCCATCGTAATCGCGGATTAAACCTTCGGTGAGCAAAGTGTAAAAAGTTCCTTCAAATTCCTCCGGTTCGCGACGCGCCATAATGCGAGGATCTTGTTCAGAAATTTTCCAAGCGCCACAGGTATCTTTTTGGCGCATTTGTAAGATTAAACCATCGCCGTTAATATCTTCAGGATATAGCCCCGGTTTCTCATCCGTGTGGGGATAGGGGCGAATACTCGAGCGTAACAGATAGGGAGTAGTGAGATATTTTTCCGCTCCATCCACGGCCAATCGCGGCAAAATATAGACAGTGTAATGGTCAAGAAGTCTGGTAATTGGGGAATTATGACCGTATTGGCGCAAAAGATGGGAGATAGTGTAGAGAGCGACGGCAGAGCCTGTTACTTCCCCCGCATGGGTGTTAGCATCGATCCAATAGGCAGGTTTTTCTAAATAATGGCCTGTGGCTTGATTTGTGAGGGTAGTTAACCAGATATCTCGATTTTCGTAGCTTTTACCGATCGAGGTGAGGCTAATTAAATTAGGATAGGATGAGGCTAGGTTTTTCAGGAAAGAAACTAATTCGGCGTAGGGGTAATAGTGGCTAAAATCAAACATAATCTTCTGCAACTAAAAAAAAGGAGTCTCGGGTTAATTTGAGAAAATATAGGATAATAACAGTAAAAAACTATGGATAGTCAAGATATCGCTCGCTATATCGAAGAAACTAACGGTATTTCTAAGCCTTGGCTGTTGGTGCAATTGCGTCTCAAAAAACTGCAAGAACGTCGTGCCAGTCTTTCCCAACAGGAATATATCCAAGAATTGGATGATATTCAGCAAGACTTAATGAAATTGGGCGAATGGTGGCGAGGAATCGAGTCAGAAGTCTTTAACCCCTAAGCGGTGGCGATAATCTGTAATACTCGCGGTAAATCCTCAAATTCGCCGATGATGCGTTTCACTGGTTGCGGCCAAACCCGGACTAAAGTGGGAATAGCAGAGACATGATTAGATTCCGCTTGTTCTGGATGCTTAGAGATATCGATCACTTTCAGGGTATAGGGATGGTGTAATTCTCGCTCTAGAAGCTGATGGATCGATTCTAGGGTGTGTTTAGTATTGGCATTATTGCCGGAGACAAATAACCGCAAAACATAACCCTTGGGACTAGGGTTAGTATAGTCAGAGTCAGCACTAATCCCCGAAGTTGTTGCGGGGCGCTCCTGATAACGGAGAATCAGATCGTGGGATTGCCAAAGTTGGGGAAACTGCTGACGATAGGTTTCTAAGATAGTGGGATTAGAGGATTGTTCCTGCCAAGGTACAGTAAACCAAGCTCGCTCGTCCGTGGCGAAAATAGCATTTAATAAAGGCTGATAGCGACGGACAAGGGGATAGACTTCGGCTCTAGTATGAATACGGTGACTGTAGGGATCTCGCCAGCGATCGATGGTAGCGGTAAAACTAGGAACTAAAAAATGGGGGGGTTCTGGCAACCCTAAAGCGGACTGGAGAGCAGCGCAGAGATTCAGATGCCAATGAGTTTGTTTATCAGGATCGATACAGTAAATCAGGTCGCCCCCGGGGGTAAACAGGGCGATGCCTTTAAAAATATCGGGCAACACAATCGCGGAAGTGGTCACTTGAGGGGTTCCCCTAGGGAATCAATAGGAGCTTCTATTTTTCTAGACTACTAAACTCTTGACCCCTCAAGGATTTCCTTCAGGGTTTTTCTAGATTCTACCCCGCAGCATCATCGCCATTTCATTGGGAACCGGGGACATTTCCAGGGCGACCTCATCGCTAATCCGTCCCTCTTGATAGAGGTTAAACAGAGATTGATTAGTGGTAATCATGCCATGGTATTCGCCATCTCTCATTAATTCGATAATTTCGTCATTTTTGCCGCTGCAAATGTAATCTTTGACGGTTTCTGTGTTGACGAGAATATCGTGAAAAGCGGTCCGTTTACTGTCGGTGGTGCGACATAAACCCTGGGAAATAATACAAACCAAGGATTCTGCGATCGCCACCCGCATCGATTCCCGTTCCTCGGCAGTATAAAGAGTTAAAATCCGCTCCAGGGTTTTAACGGCGCTGTTGGTGTGCAGGGTTCCCATAACTAAGTGACCAGTTTGGGCAGCTTTCAGGGCAGTATTAACGGTGGATTTGTCCCGCATCTCCCCCACCAGAATAATATCTGGGTCTTCCCGCAAAGAGGCTTTTAGGGCATTATCGAACTCATGGGTGTGTATTCCCACTTCCCTTTGTTTGATCAAACTGCGACGACTTTGATGGACAAATTCGATCGGGTCTTCGATGGTGATAATATGTTTGGGGTGTTCTTTATTTATGTAATCGATCATGGCTGCTAGGGTGGTGGATTTCCCTGAACCCGTCGGACCGGTGATTAAAATCAATCCCTTATGCACATCGCACACATTCCGGAACACAGCCGGTAAGCCCAATTGTTCCACAGTGAGGATTTTCATGGGAATTAGACGCAAAACCATCCCCGGACCGCGCAGACTTTCAAAGATATTAATCCGCACCCTAGCGAATTCGTACTGAGTTGCACCGTCAAATTCTAGGTCTTTTTTAAAGCGAAGGATTTCTTCTTCCCCGAGGATTTCCCGTAACCAACTATAAAAAGTGTTGATGTCAATTTCAGGATAGTCGAGAATAATCATTTGACCACGATCCCGCATCCGGGGTTTTTCTCCAACTCCTAGGTGAACGTCCGAATAACCCCGATCAAAGGCCATCCGGATCAAATGTTCTAAGGTGGGTTGATTGGGAGCGCGACCCGGCCGGGGTGGGGTTTGGGGAGAAGCAGCCTGACTGGGAGCGCGATTTTGGGGAGGACGTGGGGCGGAAATTTGACCATTTTGCGGCATATTCGGCACGTTTTTGGTCGGTGTCGCCACTTGTTGCGTCATTTCTTCAGTTATCCCCATGCTGATTTCCGTGATTAACTCTGAGGGAGGTATCGGGATGGAGGGAACCGGCAGCGGCTGCAGTGGTCGCGAGGAAGAATTGGGATTTTGACTCATGAGCAATAGGGGGTTTTTTCTTTACTATTCCCCGATTGTACTAACATCTCATCCCCAATTTCTCAATTCCTCACAGATGTTAGATTGAGGAGTAAGGAGCCAGTAGTCTCCGAGTCAGGAGACAGGAGACTCCGAGACAGGAGATTATTTTTATTTATTCTTCCCACTTCCCCACTTCCCCACTTCCCCACTTCCCCACTTCCCCACTTCCCCACTTCCCCACTTCCCCACTTCCCCACTTCATAATTTATAATTCCCCCTCTCCTATACCTTTTAAACAGGATTTAGACCCCAAAATTGTTACAATGGAGGTTTAGGGCTGATTATTTTGACTACTCATTTCTGTTTGATCGTCAGTCTTAGGAGAGGTAAATACGATGAATAGTCTGCAAACTTCAGTCGAACGGGAAAATTTAGGACAATTTTTGTTAGAAAATCTGCAAGATATTACAGATAAACTCGATCAAATTGTCACCGATTCTGATCGGATAATACTGGATAATTTACTACAAGAAACTCAGATTTTACTTGAGCAAGTTAAGGATAACTCTAAAACTTATCAAGCAAGAGCCGATATATTTTATCAAATTAATAAATTATGGCTTCAGGTATGGAAACAATATAAGAATGAGATTTCGGCAATAAATTTGATTGAGATTATCAATGAATTTACCGATAGAGTAACTGCCTATAATCAATTATTTATCAGCCTTGCTCAGATCAATGAGGGAAAGACTGGTGAGGAAAAAGCCGATTTAATCAGAGTGGTGGAAGGTTCACGCCTTCTCTCGGAAACCATAGATGTGTTTATTGATATGTTTGCCGATTCAGAACTAGAGCAAATTTACAAGGGAGCTAAAAATGCTCTCTCGATTTCTAATCGTACTATAACCGAATATTTCCAAGATACTGACAAATCTTTAGTCACCCAACTGAGAGCCTATTATAGTTTAATAATTTTCAGAATTCAAGAGCGATTTAATCCTAAGAATGTATCTTCAGAAACTACCTCTCATTTCCTAACAGATGACTTAAGCGATCTTGATCCTTGGACAAGAGACTTAGTGGGGGTTGTCGATTTAGAAACTGAAAAATCTTCGTCTGAAAACTGGTTAGATAATCTTTCTGGATCAATTTCTAATGAGGAGGCTTTTGAGAAAGCATTAGAATATGGGCGTGTTTTTCGTCAAACTGGCAAAATTGAGCGGTAAATTCTGACCGAATCATGAAATATTTACTTGATACCGATCATATCAGTTGTATACAGCGTCGCTCTCGGCAGGATTTTCAGCGCTTAAAATCTCGCATGGCTCGATATTCATCTCAAGACTTTGCCCTATCAATAATTAGTTTTCATGAACAAACTTTAGGGGCGCATACTTTTATTAATCGTGCCAAAAATAACGCCGAAATCCTGAAAGGATATACTTTATTAAGAGAAATTCTTCAGGATTTTAGTAAGTTTCCTGTCTTAGCCTTCGATGAAAAAGCACTGATGATTTTTGAGCGGCTACAAAAGAAAAAAGTGCGGATAGGAACGATGGATTTGAAAATTGCTTCGATCGCACTGTCCCGCGATTTGGTATTATTAACCCGAAACGATCAGGATTTTATCAAAGTTCCTGATTTAAAAATGGAAGATTGGATCAGTGAAGTTTGATCGGCTGGAAAAATTGCTGCTGACTAATGCTTCGGTAAACGTAAACCATCCGATCGCATGGGGATTAAAATCTGAGTTAAACTGCGTAATTGTTCGGCCGTTCCCATACAAATTAACAAATCTCCGGCCATTAATTCCGTATCGCCAGTCGGTCCCCCGATTAGCGTACCATCGGCGCGACGTATAGCCAAAACTAAGGCCCCCGATCGAGATCTTAAATGTGCTTGACTAAGACTTAAACCGACACAGGGACAAGTCCTCGGATCGATTAAAAATTCTTCCATATAAAACGATCGATCGGTTCCGGTTAAAATCCCATCAACAAAATCCATCACCTGCGGTCGTAGGGCTGCGGCCGCTAATCTTCTCCCGCCGGTAATATAGGGAGATACTACCGCATCGGCCCCGGCCCGTTGTAATTTTTGTACTGCTTCCTCGGTACTGGCCCTAGCAATGGCGCGAATTTTCGGATTAAGAGTTTTAGCGGACAAAACTGTATATAAATTCTCCGCATCGGAAGTTAAAGCGGCCACAATACAAATAGCGCGTTCAATTCCTGCCATTTGTAAAGATTTATCTAAGGTGGCATCTCCTTGAACAACAATATAATTTAATTCTTTGGCCCGATTTACCTGTAGGGGGTCTGTATCAATGACTACAAAAGGAATATTTTCTGCGTAAAATTCGATCGCTACCTGTCTGCCTGTGCGACCCAAACCACAGATGATATAGTGTTCTGATAGTCGATCGATCACGCGTTTCTCCTGTCTCTGTTTGAGTCCCTCTTGAAAATAGCCTTGAATTAAAGCTTCGGTCAAGCGATTAACAATATAACCGATCGTGATTACTCCCATCACGATCAAAACCATTGTAAACAGTCGTCCCCGTTCACCTAGGGGATTAATTTCGCCAAAACCGACGGTAGCGAGGGTACTAATCGTCATATAGGCCGAATCTAGCAAACTCCAACCCTCGATCAGATGATACCAAAGCGTACCGAGCAAAAACACCACGATCAGGGCAAAAATTCCCCCGATTAATTCCTGACGCAGACGACGATATTTATCTTCACTGATAGACAAGCAAAATTCACCCCTAAGACTGTCTAGTAAATTACAATGAAATCAGTTTTTAATCTAAATAACCCGTCCTTCTCAGACGGATTTGATTATAATTTCCCCTATGTCTAATCGCGCAGGAGTTCCCCAGTGAGTCCAGAAACCCTTTTAGAACCAACCCTAGTTGATCCCACTCCCAATTTAAACCCGAATCAACCCTTCGATCCAGATAGTTTTAACAGCTATGTGATGAATACTTATGGTCGTTTTCCCATTGCGATCGCCAAAGGGTTAGGCTGTCGTCTCTGGGATACTTCCGGTAAACAATACCTTGATTTTGTTGCGGGAATTGCCACCTGTACCCTCGGTCACGCGCACCCCGCTTTAATTGAAGTGGTTAGTCAGCAAATCCAAAAACTCCATCATGTCTCGAATTTATACTATATTCCCGAACAAGGAGAACTAGCTAAATGGATTGTCGATCATTCCTGCGCTGATAAGGTCTTTTTCTGTAATTCTGGTGCGGAAGCGAACGAAGCGGCGATTAAATTAGTACGAAAATATGCCCATACGGTGCTAGATTTCCTCGAACAGCCGGTTATTTTAACCGCTCACGCTAGTTTTCACGGTCGGACTTTAGCCACCATCACCGCAACTGGTCAACCGAAGTACCAAAAAGACTTTGAACCCCTGATGCCGGGGTTTGCCTATATTCCCTATAATGATATCGAAGCGGTGGAAAATGCGATCGCTGATCTCGATGAGGGTAATCGTCGGGTGGCTGCGATTATGTTGGAACCCTTGCAGGGTGAAGGGGGAGTTCGTCCGGGGGATATCGAATATTTCCAACGTTTACGGCAAATTTGCGACGAAAATAACATTTTGCTTGTCTTTGATGAAGTACAGGTGGGAGTCGGAAGAACTGGTAAACTCTGGGGTTATGAGAATTTAGGAGTGGAACCGGATATTTTCACATCTGCTAAGGGTTTAGCGGGGGGTATTCCCATCGGTGCGATGATGTGCAGAAAATTCTGTGATGTGTTTGAACCGGGTAGTCATGCGAGTACCTTTGGGGGTAATCCGTTCGCTTGTGCCTCAGCTTTAACAGTATTACAAACCATTGAACGGGATCACATTCTCGAAAATGTCCAGCAGCGAGGGGAACAATTACGCAGCCGTTTACGGGTGATTGCTTCTCAATATCCCCATCTATTTGTCGATGTGCGCGGTTGGGGTTTAATTAATGGTCTGGAAATTAATTCAGAAAGTGAGTTGGTTTCATCTACTATTGTTAATGCAGCTTTGACAGAGGGTTTATTAATTGCTCCCGCAGGTCCGAAAGTCCTCCGTTTTGTACCTCCTTTAATTGTCTCGGAAACAGAAGTAGATGAGGCTATGGATAAGCTGGAAGTTGCTATCGCTAAAGTGGTTTAATTTCAGTTATCAGTTATCAGTTATCAGTTATCAGTTATCAGTTATCAGATGTAAGTTTTAAGTTGACAGTTTCCAGAACGTAGGTTGGGTTGAAGCATGAAACCCAACGCCCGCTCATGTTACGCTACCGCTAACCCATCCTACAAATAATTGTGCCTACCTACTTATGAGTCAATTATTTTTGAGCTTTACTGTTGTTTGGGGCAAATAAAATGATCACTTCTGAACCTATTTATTCCCTCCCTAAAACCCCTCCTTTAGAAAATGGTGATCAACTAAGTCGCCAGGAATTTGAGCGTCGTTATCAGAACCTTTCTGAAGTAAAAAAAGCCGAATTAATTGAAGGAATAGTTTATATGTCCTCTCCTGTACGAGTGCAGAGTCATGGAGAACCTCATTCTGATATTTTAACTTGGTTAGGGGTCTATAAAGCCGCCACAATTGGGGTGATGTCTGCGGATAATACTACAGTGCGTCTGGACACAGATAATGAGGTACAACCGGATGCTTTACTAAGAATTAAAATTGCTGGACAATCAACTATTAGTGACGATGATTATATCGAAGGTGCGCCAGAATTAATCGTAGAAATTGCCGCTTCTAGTGCTTCCTATGATCTCCACAATAAATGGCGAGTTTATCGTCGTAATCAAGTGCAAGAATATCTTGTTTGGCGAGTTTATGAACGTCAATTAGATTGGTTCCGATTAAATGCTGGAGAATATATTAAACTTGAACCCGATAGTCGAGGGATAATTTACTCGCAGGTTTTCCCCAGTCTTTGGTTAGATGTTAATGCTTTATTAGCGGGTAACTTGGGACAGGTTTTGACAGTTTTACAGCAAGGTTTAGCCAGTCAAGAACATCAAGATTTTCTGAAAATATTATCTCAAAAAACTGATAACTGATTTATGTGGCATCCTGACGCTTATCAAGCTTTAATTGCCGAAGACTATCCTCAAGTTGCGGCAATTTACGAGGAAATAATCGATAACAATTCCGAAAATATTTCTGACTATTGGTACTTGGGAGTTGCCTATCTTCTGCAAAATTTAGAAGCAGAAGCGCAGGTGATGTGGCAAAGTATTTTAAGCGAAGGTAATCCGGAAGAAGTTAAGCAATGGCAAGCAGAATTAGAAGCGGTTTTAGACGCAGAAGCGCGACGACAACAAAGAAAAGGTGATCTGGCAGCCGTAGAATACTTTCGCTATCATCTACAGGAAATTGTTCCCAAGTCAATTAATAATTTATTAGCTTTATTCGACTTAGCTTTAGATTTAGAAATATTCGATCCAGAAGAACTACTTAATTATCCTATTCAAGACAATCTCAGATATAATCCTAATCAAGAATTGCTTTTAAATGTAGTTCTCAAAAGTCTTTTATATCCCCACGAATTAACTTTAGATTTAGCTCAAGTAAGTTTACCCTATCTAGAGGAATTAGCTGATAGTTTTATCCCGCAAGCTTTTCAGATAGCAGCACGAGTCACCAACGAAAAACAAAGTCCCGTTTTTGGAGTAGAAATTATTAAACTTTGTCTGCAATTAAGACCAAATGATCTCAGTCTTTTAGAACAGTTAGTTAACCTCTATATTTTAGCCGAAGACTTTGATAATTCTTTGATAACTGCCTATCAATTGCGAGAAATTTGTCTAATCCCAACCCTAAAGTTATACAGTAATTATCTAATTTTGTTAATACTTTTGCGCTGGGGAGTTTGGCAAGAAATTGATCATATTTATCAAGAATATCAGAATTTATTACAGGAATTAACCAGTCAGAAAAATATCACTTTAGAACCGATTATTAAAACTAGCTTTCTCAATGTTTCTAGTCCCCTACCCTACCTAGGCGATCGAGCCTTAGCCAATCGACAATTAACCAATCGCATCGCCGAAATTTTCCTTGATAATAATAGTTTAAAAACTCCTTTTATTACTATCAAAAAAGCTCAAAAAAAACTAACGATTGGTTATCTTGCTAGTACCTTAAAACATCATTCTGTCGGTTGGTTAAGTCGTTGGTTAATTCACCATCACGATCGAGAAAAATTGCAAATAGCCATCTATACTATTAACCAAGAAGAAGATGAAATTACCCGTCAATGGTTCCGGGATAGCCGAGATATTATCCGTCATTTTCCCTACGCTCAAAATCCCCTAGAAGTTGCCCAACAAATTCAACAAGATCAGATAGATATTCTGGTAGATTTAGACAGTTTAACCCATAATCTTACCAATCAGATCATGGCACTGAAACCCGCAGCAAAACAAGTGACTTGGTTAGGTTGGGATGCTTCTGGATTAGCAACTATTGATTACTATATCGCCGATCCCTACGTTTTACCCCAGCAAGCGGAGGCATATTATCGAGAAAAAATCTATCGTTTACCAGAGACATATTTAGCAGTGGATGGTTTTGAAATCGGTACTCCTAATCTCCGTCGAGAAGATTTAGAAATTCCCCCCGATGCTACCATCTATTTTTCCGCACAAAGTGGCATGAAACGTCATCCTGATACTATTAAACTTCAGATGAAAATTCTCGCACAAGTCCCTAATAGTTATTTTCTGATTAAGGGAGTTGGTAAGACTGAAAAAATTCAAGAATTATTTACTGAAATAGCGATTAGGGAGGGAGTTAATCCCCAAAGATTGCGGTTTTTACCGAGAGATATAGATGAATATACCCATCGCGCTAATTTACAGATTGCCGATGTGGTGTTAGATACCTATCCCTACAATGGCGCTACCACCACCTTAGAAGTTTTATGGCAAGGAATCCCTTTAGTTACATTGGTAGGAGAACAATTTTCCGCGCGCAATAGTTATACTTTTATGATTAATGCCGGTATTGAAGCCGGAATTGGCTGGAATGAGGCAGAATATATCGACTGGGGAGTAAAATTAGGACTCGATCGCTCCCTTCGTCAAGACATCAGCCATCAACTGTTAGGAAATCGTGACATAGCTCCCCTCTGGCAAGGGAAAAAATTCGCTGAAAATATGGAAAATGCCTATTTAAAAATCTGGGAGGGAAGATGAGAAAGTTATCCGCAATCAATAAAGTATCGAATCGGGGCAAGAAAAATTCAACTAATGGGAGTTTAACTGATGACAGCCGCCACTGAAAAAGATTTAAAAAGACTAGAGGATTTAATCATCGGTATTGCCAACGGACAAAAAGCGCTCGAAAACCGACTAACCACCATGGAAAACCGACTAACCACCATAGAAAACGGACAGAAGAATTTAGAGTTAGGGCAGTCGGAAATTAAAGGCGATATCCGAACCCTAGACGCGAAGATAGAGGGTTTAAGCGATCGAGTTAAAGTTATAGAGAATGCGGCGGGGAAAACCACCGATCTCGCCGAAAAAGTCGGAGAATTGAAAAACTGGAAACAGATCGGAGTAGTGGTGATCACGGCTTTGCTCAGTTCGATCCTCAGTGGTGTTACGGGTGGGGTAATCGGTTGGCTAATCCGAGCGGCGAAAGTTAACCCCTAATGGCGTTGCTGAATCAAGATATGAAGACTGATTTTGCACCTGTCCACCAGAACGTAGGTTGGGTTGAAGCATGAAACCCAACGCCCGATTATGTTACGCTACTGCTAACCCATCCTACACATAATTCTGCCTCCCTACTTATGAATGCTGATTTTGCACCTGTCCACCAGTCAACCTAGTTCTAGGTTTTAAAACTTACCCAAAAAGACAGGCAATAATTATCGCCAAAATACTCTAGGGAGTAACCTAAATAACCAACCTTAAAAAAACTCGCTGCTACACTTGAGTCAGTAGATGCACCCTGATGAAAAAGGAGAGTCAAAGAAAGCTCTCCTTTTTTTTTGTTGAGAAAGCAATCCGGGGGATTTAGCGGCGGTTAGCAGGTAGTTTCGCCTTGCGTGCCATGTCTTTGAAACCATTCAAACTTGGACCCGGGCGACGGCGAGACAG
Organism: Microcystis sp. M44BS1; assembly: GCF_020244875.1. NCBI lineage: Bacteria > Bacillati > Cyanobacteriota > Cyanophyceae > Chroococcales > Microcystaceae > Microcystis > Microcystis sp. M44BS1. The sequence goes on along the minus strand of NZ_JADBVM010000122.1, from coordinate 12,342 downwards.
ACTAGGAGTAATCAAGTATTTTGTCGCAAATTCCACTTCTTGCGGCTCTACTTTACCGTTAGTAGCGGCTACAGGTGCCGGTGCGCTCACAGGAGCGGCGGGAGTTTCTTTTACTTGCTTTTCTTTCTTAACAGAAGTTTTTTGGGCTTTTTTCTCGGCTACAGGGGCGGCAGCAGACTCCACAGCAGCGGCGGGCGCTTCCACAACAGGGGCGGCTGCTGCCGTGGTTGCTGTCGCTTTTTGTTCACCATCGGTTTCTTTTAGTTCTAGGTAAAAGTCAGATTTTTTGCCACCAAAGAGATTTTTTAACATCGGGGATCACTCCGAGAGTTGGGAAAATGTAAAAGACTAGGTATTTAAAAATTTATCATTGACCGGGATCAGGCAGCAAACAAGATTATTCTCTTGACAATTTCTCTCCTTCATCTATTTTTCTCTGGATAATCCATACCAGAAAAAGTGTTTTAAAACAAGTTAAATTTACAAAAATTAACAAAAATCAAGAACGAGAAACCCCGACGCAAACAAGGGCAAAAACTGCTAGAGACGTTGCTGACAACGTCTCTAGATTATTTATTGGGGATTTAGCCGGCTGCGGGTACACGGCTGCCGCTAACTCCGGGTGCCGGACCACGACGAATATTGGTTTCCGTTTCGATGGGAACGAATTCAATATGATTAAGGAGGGTAGTAACGAAAGCAAAGAGTAAAAAAGGCAAAGAGAGGACGACGACTAACCCCACGGTAGCGAGGGCGAAAATTTGTCTAGTGCTACTCCAAAGAGCTAGAGTGGAAGCCAGAGTAAGAAAAATAACGATTAACCAGACGATTATTTGTCCGTAAATATCTCCGAAGGTGAGGGTGCAAACCATGCGATAGTTACGAAAATCCTTATCCATAACAGTAAACCCGTAGATAGTCAGTTATTGTTTTAGGGTAAGTCTAGAATCGTCAGCTTGGTCAATATTTAAAGGTTTTTATAAACACTTGTTGATAAATCTTTACAATTCCGCGCCGAGCGGGTAGCCAAATCTAGAGATAAGTAGGGAGGCACAATTATTTGTAGGATGGGTTAGCGGTAGCGTAACCCATCGGGGCGTTGGGTTTCATGCTTCAACCCAACCTACGTTCATCTTATATTTAATTCCACCCACCTACTTAAGAGCGGTATTGTTTGGTTGCTCTCCTCAGAATTGATAAGAATTGCTAAGAATTACCAAAAAACTGGCCATAATTTTGGCGAACGCTCTTTACAATTAAATTATAAAGGCAAGGAGGAGCAAGCCTAATGAAAACTTTTGTTGAGCGTTATTGGTCTTGGTTTAATTGGACAACCCTAGCCATGGTTGTTCTCGGTTTCTGGTTAAGTGCCAGTTTCGTCATCGATTTAATCATTCTCCCCAGCTTATCCGTAGCTGGCATGATGACACAAAATGGCTTTGCCAGTGCTGGTTACTTGCTATTTGGCATTTTTAACCATCTGGAATTAGTTTGTGCGGCGATTGTGCTGTGTAGCTTTGTTGTCTTCCACCGCTATCATACCTTAATCCATCTCCCCGAACATCGATCGCTCCTATTCGCCGGTGTTCTCTTAGTAATCACCCTAATTTACACCTATTTTCTCACTCCCAATCTGAGCGCTATGGGTTTACTGGCTCCCGTTACCGCGTCGGGAATGTCGGGAGAAATGATGTCTTTGCAGATTGGTTACTGGTGTCTAGAAGTGGTTAAAGGTTTAATCGCTTTCACCCTGTTGCGCTGGTGTTGGCGAGATGCCTTTAAGTTAGCTTAGTTGTTGATTACAAGCGGGGTTCAACCCGCTTTTTTTAGTTCTAGCAATATAATCCGCCTATTGGATTCATGGACGGAGAGGCACCACAACCATCGAAGCCAAGAATACAAGTCATAAATATTTTACACTTCATTTAGGTGCCCTAGGGGATTCCATGATTGATAACGGACAAGTTTAATAATTTGCTATCTAAGAATAAATCAGAACGTAGGTTGGATTGAAGCATGAAACCCAACGCCCGCATGGGTTACGCTACGCTAACCCATCCTACAAATAATTGTGCCTCCCTACTTATCTAAGAATAAATCTAGGGGATTCCATGATTGATAACGGACAACTTTAATAACTTGCTATCTAAAAATAAATCAGTTACAATCTTTACAAATTAACTTCGTCTGTGAGGAAAGCTGGAAGTGTTGTTAAAAAAAGCCAAAAGAAACAGCCAGATGAGACACATATTTTCCGGAGGAATTTTCATTGCCTCCTGTGTGGGTACAGCCATACTTGGCGATGGGGTGAAGGCCCTTCCTTCCCCCTTAGACATTGACGCTGCTTCTATTCGGGTATCCCAGGAAAAAATTATCATTCATTCCCCCGTGGAATTAGAGAGGACAGAAAGAGTTCTGACCACCAATTCCTTCTCGACAACAGAGGGATTAGCCGATAGTAATCTGCCCTCATCCTTAGAAAATAAACCAGAGAAATCTTCCCGCGATACTTTAGCAACAGAAAAGACCAGGACAATTTCAACCCTAGAAGAATGGAAGGCGAATCTAGGGACAACGCAAGCGAGTCAGCTTTTACCAGCAGGGGATAATAACTCTCCAGAAGTCGGAAAATGGCAAGCACAAGCATCCACCCCCGTTGATACCAATGTTTCCCCCGAATTGCAGCGTTTACGTCAAGAGTTTCTGATTGAGAAACCGCAATTAACGCTACAAACCCTTTCTGCGAAACTGGCGGAATTTGTGGTTACTCCTAGTGGCAGTATCTCTACTCCCAGCGCTTTTGGAGCGACTTTTGGGCAGATTTTCGGTGGTTTCGGTTTCCAGTCGAGAACCCGTTTTACCAATCAAGCAGATGGTGGGTTAGCCCTAGGGGGTGGTTTGGGAGACCCCCAGAAAATTGTCGGTTTAGATGTAACTCTGGCGATTTTGAGCCTTTTTGGTGATAATGCCGGACGGGGCAGTTTTAGCTTTAAAATTCACCGTTCTCTGCCAGAAGGTTTTGCTGTGGCCCTAGGATTTGAAAACGCTATTAACTGGGGTGGGACAGATGGCAGTAGCAGTATCTACGGGGTGGTGAGTAAATTTTTTCAGTTAACAGAAACAACGAAAGAACCCTTTAGCCAATTGACGCTCTCTTTGGGTGTTGGTGGTGGTCGTTTTCGCTCGGAAGGAGCCATCGAAGATGGGGTAAATTCCCTGGGTGTCTTTGCTAGTGCGGGTTTACGAATTGTTGAACCAGTCTCGGCCATTGTCGAATGGTCGGGTCAAGACTTAAACGCAGGTATTTCCCTGATTCCTTTCCCGAAAATCCCCTTGACGGTTAACCTTGCCGGCGCTGATTTAACAGGCAATGCCGGGGATGGCGCTCGCTTCGTCATGAGTATCGGCTACAATTACTTTTTCCCCCGTTAGTCGTTTTTTACATTGTCTAATTTAGTTTTTTTGAATGAGGATAAAGACCATGTTGATGAAATGGTTGACTAATTGGCAAGTTTCCCTAGTGGCGGCGGTTTTGCTGACCAATGCCCTAGTCTCTCCCGTTATGGCGCAAACCGGCAACCAATCCGATATCACCGGACCAATTCTTTCCACCAGTGATTTTGCCGGTCAAACTATCCCCACCACCACCGTCACGGGATTGGGATTTCAGGGGGGAGAACCGGCTCAAATCTCTGTTAATCAGGCGGCTGCTTCTGTGAATACTCAGTTAGCTGATAATAATTTAACCTCCCCCACGGGTACCCCGATTCCCGCAGCCGTTCAGCAATCGCTACTGAGCATCTTAACCGGGGATGCACAGGCGGGTAATAATATCAATGCTGTCATTGCCGGTCTTTACTCAGCCCCCGGCGCACCGCCTTTAAATGTCATTCAAGACTTATTGGACAGCTTAGAGGGACTGACCAGGGATGAGAAGGTAGTTCCAGCTAAATTGCTGGCGGCGGTGCAGGCCTATAATGCGATGATTTTAGCCAGTAACGAAGAGTTTCTCCGCAATCCTCCCGCAGAACTGCGAGCAATTCAAGCATTCTTAGCTAAATTGGTGCAACCCACTATTAGCTAACCCGCATTTTCCCGGCTCACTTCACCATAGTCTCCTTGGATTAGAGGGCTGTGGTGAAGGCTCCACGGTGGGCGCGGTGGTTGGCTGTGAGGGAGTTAGAGGAGGGGTATTTCTTCCCCCTAAAGATTCTTGGAGCTTGTCGCGCAGTTTTTTGGCAGTATCGGAGTTAGGATTAATTTTGAGAGCTTGTTCGTAGGCGGCCAGCGCCTCTTGGGAGCGTTTCCAGTAGGTCAAGACCAGACCTTTCCCATACCAAGCTTGATAGAGTTGAGAATCGAGTTGCAAGGCTTTTTCATAGGCGGCATAGGCGAGGGCTAATTGTCCTAACCGCCACATTTTATTGCCTTGATTAAGCCAGTTTAGGGGATTAGTATCGTTCTTATGGGGAACTTCAAAAGCCTTGTATAATTCATCACCAATTTCCTGGAAAGATAAGGCATTGGGGGGCGAACTTTCGACATTTATCTGCCCTTGAATGCCAGACTGGGGTGCTAATTTCAAAAAAGTAGTGATGGGAATAGCGAGACTAAAGCCAATTGGCACGGGAACCTTTGCGATTTTTTCGGCTTCATTTTGTCCGTGAACCGCGATGACTCGTCCATTGATATCCAACACTGGACCGCCACTCATGCCCCCATAGGTGACACTGGTATAAACTATCTCATACCCCAACTCCGGAGGAAATATTTTCAGCAAGGGTGTAATGTATTTGGGTAGCACTTTCCCCACATTGAACAATCGTTTCCGCTTGCCGATAAATTTCGGATCCGGCCATCCAGAAGCAAAAATAAATTGTTCGTCAGCTACTTGATAGTTACCCAAGGTCGCTAATTGATAATTTTGGTCGCTCTGAAACTGCACGAGGGCTAGATCTACTCCGGGTAATTTTTTGATGCTATTGTAATCGAGCGGATATTGCTTACCATCCCAAGTAATAATTTTAAGTTGATCGTAATAGAACTTGCAGGCATCTCTAGCATCTTTACAGATTACATGACTAGCAGTAAGAACAGTATAAATCCTTCCTTCTTTGGCAATAATTGATCCAGAGCCATTAGCAGCAATTTTCCCATTCGCCCCCTCTTCTTCTGAGGGGATTAAAACGGTAATCTTTTCAGCAATTTTTTCTATCTGCTCAGTTGTTAATGCCTTAGCAATCTGAGGAGAAACCACAAACACCGCTATACTAACTAGGGCGGCGGAAATTTTCAAGAAATTGTTGCTCATTCTGGTTTAAAAATACAGTTGAGTGGAATTTACCAGAGTGGTCTGGGAGCGGGATTCTTTTCTCTTGGGGTTGACGAGGATGGAGAAGGAAAATCTTCCGAGAAAGTGGTTTCTCTATGGGTGGGAAGCGATGGAGGGGAAACCGAGGGCCGTTGCGGACTGGAAGCAGATAGAGAAGATGACCCCGATTTTAAAAAAGTCCCGATAGGAATCGCCCAACTTAATCGACTCATTTGTTCCCACAGTGCTGGTGAAGTCACCGTTCCATCAGCAAAAACGTAGGATTTACCCCAGAGAGGATAAGCATGAATCCCGTTAATACCAATAACTTTACCTTGCCGATTCAGCAGCGGTCCGCCACTCATACCATTTTTAATCTTATTGGTGTAGCCGATTTGGTAGCCTCCCGAAAAGGATTTATCACTCAAAAGCGACAGTTTACCCACGGTGAAGGTAAATCCTTGTTCTGTCGGGCGATCGCCATCGTAGGGAAAGCCAGCGGCGAAAACTTCATCTCCAATAGTGAGATCATCAACATTAGCCAAATCAGCAATAGAATAAACTTGGCTACTGCGAAAAGAAACTAAGCCTAAATCATAATTATTCAAGCGAACTGTTCTGACCAACTCACCCCGATGTATCTTGCCGTCAGGGGTTTGTATTTGCCAACCCCGATAGCGATACCGCCCTAAAACATGGTCATTCGTGAGGACTTTGTAGGAAGAACCCTGCTTTTCAACTAAAATGCCCGAACCCCAGCCTTGCCCTGATAACACCTTAACGGTAACTGCTCTGGCTAACTGACGCAGCTGTTGTTCTGAAAGTTGTTGAGAGCTATGGGCATTGGCCTGGTTAGGTTCCAGAGCGGGAGCATAGCTTGGGACAGCAAGCAAAGGTGTGGACAGTCCCAATAATAAACCGCCCACACCAGCCAAAATTCTTTTTATAGGCCGACTCACTTGATCACTACGCTCCTATCTATAGAACTAGAAAAGTTTACCAAACAGGGGGCGTTGGGTTTCATTCTTCAACCCAACCTACCTTATCTATAGAACTAGAAAAGTTTACCAAACAGAACCGCCTGATGGTTTTTGGGGCGATTGTTCGGGAGAAGTCCCCGGCAGTGGAGAGGGGGACGAACCGGTAGCCAGATTTGTTTCCACGGGAGCATTTTCTAGGAATTTGTTGAAATAGACAATGACAGAATCCGATGAGCTTTCAAACAAAGGCTCGGTTCTGGAGCCCTCCCGGAGGTCGAATAGCTGTTGGATTTTCTCGGTTGCGTCTTCCCCTTTCTTGAGGGTAAATAATAGGTTACTGCTATTTGCCGGTTCTCGTCCATGACTAGGGGAATAGATGACCGGCAGACCATTGAGATAGCCAGTGGTAATAATATCAATTCCTCTAGGTCGAGCGTCAAGGGTATTGAATCGTTTAGTTACTTCTAGACACCGTTGCTGGGGAGTGTAACCGGAACCGCTAGAATAACCAGAAACCCAACGAATCACAGCTTTGCGTTCATTAGAGCCGACTTTGACATAGGTTGTGGGAACTCCCACATGGCGGCCTGTCACTGGTAAAAGACACTCGAATCTGGCTTGAGCTTGGCTCGGTGATTGTAAGGTCAAGGCAGCTCCTACACCAATCAGAGCAATGGTCAGAGTTTTTGTCAAAGTTTGTAGTTTCATTGTTCTTATCCTAATCCTGCAAATGGACTCTGTTACACACTTCAAAGGTAGCTATTATCTCTCCGCAAAACCAACAAAAGCAAGGCCTTTGCAACAATTCTTATTTTTTGGGATTAGCTTTTCTTCAAACTCCTGTTAAGATAGCAATCAGATGAGTTCGTTTACCCCAAAGCAGACCAAACTTCTAACTTACTGACCACACGACGAATCACCTCATCGGTAAACTCACTCATGGTCATTTGGCCCCCTAAATCGGGGGTTTTTTTGCCCTCGTGAATAGTTTCAAAGACACTTTCATAAATTGCCCGAGAAGCTTTACGCGCCTCGTTAGTTTCGATATAACCTAACAAAGCTGCCGAGGCTAAAATCATCGCCATGGGATTAGCGATATTTTTGCCCTCTAAAGCGGGGGCAGTGCCGTGGGGAGCTTCTGCCATAATGGTTTTAACTGCTAAGGTCTCCTCATCAAATCCCAAAACTAAACTTTCGGCCCCAGCAATACTGCCATAGAGTTGCAAGACAAAATCAGATAATAAATCGCCATCGCGATTAAGTGCTGGAATCACCAAAGCTTCGCCGTCGGTTTGTAAAAGTAGGGCAAAAGTTGCATCAATTAACAGGGGTTGATAACGCACTTCCGGATGTCTTTGGGCTGCTGCGTCTAATTCCTCTTTAAACATCCCTTCGTAGGTGGCACTAACGGTGAATTTTGGGCCGCCAAATACCCGCGCCCCGGTTTTCTTGGCGTGTTGAAAGGTAAACTCGGCCACAGCGCGACTGGTAGCCCTAGAAATGCGCGAGGTACGATAGGCAATTTCATCGCCGGTGGCCGTGGTTTCTCGCCATTCTTTGGCCCCGTAGGCATCGTCAACGGCCATGCGGACAATGGCAATGGGAGAATAAACGCCCCCAATCGGACGAATACCGGGGATACGGCGACCGATGCGGAGAATTACCTGAGAATTCATTGCTTCTCTTAAAATAGCGTTGGGACTGCCCACATCTCCTTTAATTTCTGGGGTGATAGTAGCAGCTTTGAGGGCTAATCCGGTTTTGAGAGTCGCTTCGGCGGCCTCATGAACCACTTGATTGTTACTCTGGCGACGCTGGGCTAAACTAAGATCAAAATCGGCAAAGTTAAGCGGTTGACGAATTATCGAGGGTTGCAATACTCTCAGAGCTTCTAGTAATAGTTCTTCTCCGGTTTGGTCGCCGTGCATGACCACAATGGTGGGGATATTTTCCGTCATAATTTTTGAGTTTTAATAAAAATTTTCAACTATATGTTAATGCTTAATTTGCCTGTTAATCGGCTAAAAAAGATACTTTTTACCTTAATTAATTCTGTAGTTTTATCAATCTTGCAGAAGAAAATATATAATTAATATTATGCCCGATCGCTAATTAAATTAGCAATCGGGCGGTGGTGAGAATTAATTGAACCAAGATTTATAGAGCTTGTTCAACTTCGGCAATTTCGGGAATCATTTCCCGGAGACGGCGTTCGATCCCCATTTTCAGGGTCATGGTGGAACTGGGACAGGAACCGCAAGCGCCTTGAAGACGCACTTTGACGACTGGCCCGTCGATTTCGACCAATTCCACGTTACCACCATCGGACATCAGGTAGGGGCGCATTTCATCTAAGACTTTTTCGACGTTATCGGGAGTCAGTGTTAAAGACATAATCAGCTTCTGGTCAGAGATTTATTACAGTGTAAGTAAGTGGTTTCAATCAAATTGAAGATAGATTTTGTCTTTGATCCCCCCTGCCCCCCTTGATAAGGGGGGTGCCGATAGGCGGGGGGATCTACCCTTGATAAGGGGGGTTTGATCCCCCCTGCCCCCCTTGATAAGGGGGGTGCCGATAGGCGGGGGGATCCGACAATTTTTAACACCCACCTACTTAGTTACTTCAATCCTAACGCTTTTTGGGCGAGGATAACCCTTAAGCTTCTAAAAGCTGTAGATTGATAAAAGTAAATTCTGTGGTGGATTTTTCGCCCCCGGCCTCGATTGCGTTAATCACTTGACAGGAGGGTAAATAATAATGACCGATTTTTTCGTAGGTTTCCTTAAAGTCACGTTTTCCCTTTAATTCATCGGTTTTAGCATTGCGGAAAATGGCATTATAGCGAATAGAAATATAACCTTCTCCCGTATCGAGACTTTCCTCGGTATTAATAGTAAAAGCCATCGGTCCCATAACTCGACTGACTTGACAGATTTCTTGGCCGCGGACCTTATAATTAGACCCCATCGCATCGCCGGTGACAAGAATTTCTACCGCACCAGTGGGATCATCTTGCCCGAAATTAAACTGGTTTTTGCCGTGGGAAGCATCAAAATTGCCTCTTTTGCGGTGAGTAACGATGTCGCGCATTTGATTATAGATACTTTCTTGCACTTTCTCGTCATCAATGCCCGTTACTTCCACACTATAATCGGCATTAACTTGAATTTTGCCCGTATGGACTTCCTCTCCTTGGGTGAGGATAATATCGGCAGTGTAACCGGGAAATCCTTCACCCCAAGTGTAACGGTTTTCGTAGGCGGAGCGGAAAATATCTCGGGCGTTCGTCGTGGCTACAGTCATAATCGCTTTACTTGTGTTGATAACTCTATTTATATCATTGTCGCTGATTTTTTCGCCTCTGGCCGAGATTTCTAGAAAACTAGATGAATTTGACAACTTAACTACCTATGACTTGTAGAAAAAGTTAGGTAGTTGCTGGGGGCGTATTGCGATAGTATTTGATCATCAAAAATCGGGCTAAAATAGAAAAAACTCACCCTCAGCGACCACGGCGATGGCAGAAGAAACAGCGAAAATCAAGCTTTATCGGAAAACCTATCAACTTCCCCAACTAAATCGCCCCGATTTATTGGTTTTGCAGGATCAGATTCAAGAAAGACAGCAACTGATTAAAACCGGAAAACGGGTTCGCCATACATGGCTAGGATTGAGGAAAAAAGAAGAACCCCTCAATTTCGAGGAAACTTTTCAAGAATTAGAAAGATTAGTCGGGGATTATAACCAGTTAATCGGATTTCTCGCCGACCATAAGGATGAATACCGGCGGTTTTTCCAGTCACTGACCGAGGAAATCAAGGAGGCAGTGGCGGTTAAATGCCAGAAATTGGCGGAAACAGAGCGAAAACGCCAATCTTTGGAGAATAGCATCGGCTCGGCCGACCTGCGAGATACCCTGAGACTACAGAAACAGCAGATTTTCCGCACTGTCATTCTTGTTGGTCGCGCCAGCTTGCTTATGCTCAAGAAAATCGACCTAATCAGCGAAAGTATCCAGAAATTAGCTGAAGATCAGGATACACAAAAACAGGTTTTCTCGAAAATGATCGGCGAGTTAAACGGGTACAAACAAGTGTATCAGTTGCAGCTGGAGTTAGATAATCTGGAACAAGAAGCGATCGAAATGGCCAAAGTAGCCATTAATCTAGAACAATACCTAAAACCAATTATCGGACAGTTTCAAGGCTTAATCGAGCGAGTAGTGACCATTGACGGGGAACTTTCCCGCAGTGTCAGCGAAGTGGAATCCCTCGTCCAGAACATTCTTAGTTCCGAATCGGCGGTATCTTTCCGCAAAAACGAGAATCTATCGGCTAGTTTGCTCAATTTCCTCGTCACCAGCGAAGAAAAGCGCGGCCGTTTAGCGATCGCATTAGAGCGAGCCGAGCAGGAAGGATGGCAATGGACAGACGTGGAAATCCCCGACGAGGAAATCGAACTGGAAACCGCCATTCAACGCATCAACAACCATGTAATCGAGAGAGTTGGGAATTTTAGCACCTCCGTCGTCGGTGACTCTCCTATTCCTCCCCTTCCTCAACCAGAGACACCCCTAGACAATAAAACTCCTTCTTCTCCATCAGATTGGATGATTCCATCTAAATCTGCTCAACCAGAGACAGCACTAGGCAATAAAACTTCATTTACCGAAAACCTACCCAATCGAGTCACACTAGAGATGGTGAGCTTACCAGCAGGTCAATTTCTCATGGGATCTGCTGACAGTGATTCTGATGCTTCCGATGATGAAAAGCCTCCACACCAAGTTAAAGTCAACAGTTTTGCGATTGGTAAATATCCAGTGACTCAGGCACAATATCAAGCAGTAATGGGAACCAATCCCTCTTGGTTTAAAAATAATCCGCAAAATCCGGTAGAAAATGTTAGTTGGAATGACGCTCAAGCTTTTTGCCAAAAATTGAGTCAAATAACAGGGAAAACCTATCGCCTACCGACAGAAGCGGAATGGGAATATGCCTGTCGTGCGGGGACTACTACTCGCTATTATTTCGGTGATGATGCTAATCAGCTAGGAGATTACGCTTGGTATAGCGCAAATTCTCAGAGTAAAACTCATCCTGTGGGACAGAAAAAACCCAATGCTTGGGGACTGTATGACATGAGTGGCAATGTTTGGGAGTGGTGCGAGGACAATTGGCACGATAACTATATCGGAGCGCCAAAGGATGGATCTGCGTGGACTATCAATAATGATAATCGTTCTCAGTCTGCTAAGTGTGTGCGCGGCGGTTCTTGGTACTTCAGCCCTAATGTCTGTCGTTCTGCCTTCCACAACGGGAGCAACCCCGACTACGACGACCACAGCTTCGGTTTTCGGGTTGCGTGTGTCTCCCCAGGACTTTAACCCTTTGTTCTTTTGCTCTTTTGCCCTTTGTCTCCCGCCCTTAGGCGGGTCGATTTTTTTTTGAGAAAAGAATGTTACCCTTGTTTCAAGGCAGAGCCTTGAAACACAATATATAAGGCTCTGCCTTAAAGCAATATTCAGCCGTAGGTTGGGTTGAGGAACGAAACCCAACCCAATTATTTAAAAGTGTTGGGTTTCACTATCGTTCAACCCAACCTACGATCTACTGATTATTTATTCCCCTTTTTGCATGAGTGCATGAGAGCCGTAGGTTGGGTTGAGGAACGAAACCCAACCCAATTATTTAAAAGAGCCGTAGGTTGGGTTGAGGAACGAAACCCAACCCAATTATTTAAAAGTGTTGGGTTTCACTATCGTTCAACCCAACCTACGATCTACTGATTATTTATTCTGACTGTGTTTGTGACGTAATTGCTCGACTCCTTGTTGGCCAACACTTGACTACACAAGGATTTTAACCTTTTTTGCCCACCTTACCCCTTCAATTTAAGCGAACGGTGAGATATAAGGCTCTGCCTTAAAGCAATATTCAGGTAGAACCTGAAGAGAGCGTTCCCAGGTAGAACCAGGGAACGAGATAGCCGCGGTTTTCGGGTGGTGTGCGGTGCTGGGAGGACTCTGTAACCCTTTTTCTCTTTTTACC
>NZ_JADBVM010000121.1:0-30528 GCF_020244875.1 Microcystis sp. M44BS1 | reverse complement strand
GAGATATGCCAACGTCCAGAAGGATTTAATCTGACCGTTACTGTGCTTGGTTCACAGCTTTATGGGATTTGTCTTGACCATCGAATAGGTAAAGGTTCTGTGCATTTAGCTAAATAGATTTGTTTGTCTTTAAATTTAAAGGCTGACTTGGTAAATTCGGCACTTCCTCCTTGATGTTTTTTCTTAAAGTTAGGATACTTAGTACGACCAGCAAAGAAATTAGTGAAAGCTGTTTGTAAATGTCTTAACCCTTGTTGTAAGGGTACACAGCTAACTTCGTTTAAAAACTCTAATTCTTCTTGTTTTTTCCACTCGGTTAGCATTGAAGAAGTTTCAGTATATCCTACTCTTTCTTGCTTTTCGTACCATGCTTGTGTTCTGAGATGGAGAGCTTTATTGTAAACTAATCTTACACAGCCCAAAGTGCGCCGCAATAGCGACTCTTGTTCGGGTGTGGGGTAAAATCGAAACGAATAGGCTTTTTCCATACCTCACATTTTAGCATATATTTCGTAAATGTGTTAATATCTAACAGTAAAGCCAACCTAGAACGGCGGGGTTTCAGACCCAAAATTTCCGATGAGCAAATATGCTCCATGCATTAATCACTAGGGGCTGATCTATAGACAACCTTATTCGTCCTCATCCAGAAGTGGTGCATCAAGATCCAGATCAACCCCACAGACCAAGGATTGAACATGATTGACTAGGTTAGAACTAATTGCCTGTATATGTTGAGGGTTCTGTTCCATATCTTGTGCAAGAAAATTCAGAAATTTCCCAAGCACTGGATCATTTTCTTCTGCTCCGTCAGCCCGGGAAATCCATACTTTGCCGTCGGGTTGTATGTTGTAGCAGATTTTATCACGCTTATTCAAGCCAAGGGCTTTGCGAACAGAATCGGGAATTGTCGTCTGATAGCGATCGGTAAGAGTGGATTCTGGACATGGGGCTATCGTTGCAGCCATTGCGACCTCTAAACCTGTCTGTAAAAACTAGATATTGATGGTAATGCAACTGCATTGTCTTGTCAAGTATGGAGTGACTAGATCTACAGCCTAACGGAGCCGTTCACCTTAAATGTCGGCAGGATGCCCCCGTTACACCCATAAGGTTGTTGTAATAAACCTAAACCTGTCAGCATCCCACACCCCATCACCCCACTTCCCCCCAGTTGAGTTAGCGGGTTAGGCTTCGATCTGTCAGAATACAAGTATTGAAACAAACCCTTTAAGAGGCTTCATGGTGGAAGTTAAAGTCGTTCCCCCGAAACGCAATTGGGTTCAGACGTGGTGGCAATCCCTGAATTCCCTATCTCGCTTACTGGTGATTGCTCTAGCTGCACCACTTATAGTTCTGAATGCCTGGGCATTATCGGCAATTTTTGGCTATTTTGAATCTTTATTTGTTATTTTACTGATAGCGGCCGTTCTATCTTTTCTCTTGGGTTATCCGGTGACTTGGTTGGAACGTCAGGGATTAAAACGGGGTTTAGCTGCGATCGTGGTTTCCCTGATCACGATTTTAATTTTTGTGGCCGTGGGAATCACCCTAGTTCCCTTGGTCTTCACCCAAGCGCAGCAATTTGTCAACAGATTGCCAGAATGGTTAGACTCGGGACAGCGCCAACTGATGCAACTAGATACCAAAATCGACACGATGAATCTACCGATTCCGATCAGTTTCGATGGTGTTATCGCTCAGTTTAACAGTCGTTTAGGGGCAGAATTGCAGATTTTAGCGGGAAGAAGCGTTAATTTAGCCCTTAATCTCACCGTTTTTACCGTGGTGCGAGTGCTTGATGTGCTGCTAACCATTATCCTCACCTTTTATCTACTTCTCCACAGTCCCGATATCTGGAGGAGTATTATCCAATGGTTGCCCAAACCCGTCCAACAACCCTTTTCCCTAACCCTACGCTTAAGTTTTCAGAATTACTTTGTCGGCCAGGTAATTTGTGCCACCTGCATGGCCCTGGGATTAGTCACGGCATTTTTATCGATTAAAGTTCCTTTTGGTCTTCTATTCGGCCTCTTGATTGGTACCATGGCCTTAATCCCTTTTGGAGGAACTGTAGGCATTGTCACGGTGACAGCTTTACTAGCTTTGCGCGATATTGGTTTAGCTCTGCAAGTTTTAGCCGTAGCTGTAGTGGTGCAGCAAATTGTCGAAAACGGCATTGCTCCCCGGATTTTGGGCAGTGTCACCGGGTTAAATCCCTTTTGGGTGTTGGTCTCGGTCTTGACGGGGGCGCGAGTGGGCGGTTTACTGGGGGTGATTATCGCGGTTCCCATGGCAGTAATGATTAAGGAAGCTTTGGAGGTGATCCGTCAAGTGACACCGGAGGAGACAAAATACGGGATAATTAAACCCTCTCTCCCCCTAGAATCAGAATCCTCTAGCGAGGTGGTTTCTCGCTGAAAAATGACTGACGGTATGATCTGAGGTGATCGGCATTTTTCTCGCAGGTTCTTGGTTTTTCTCCCTCGATCGAGTTATGATGTAAATATTGGTAGATTGACTCCACTTGCCCTGATTGCTGTCCATGACAAGCAAGGACAAATCAAGGCTTGAGGATGCCTTGCTGGTCTCTGAAACCTAGCTTATTGGGAGATTAGCTGACCAATTGTCTCCAAACTCGGATAATTTCTAAGAAAAGGTGATTGTCTATCCCGATAAATCAGCAAAAAATCAATATTTTGGTTAAATAGGCTACATTAACAGCCAGGTTTCTATCGTAAGCTCGAAGTTAAGACATAAAGTCAATATCACCCTCCGATTGCAATGAAAAAATGTTTGGATCGCTTAGTATTTAAGCCTTTCAGACATTTTTTTTGTGGATTGATACTAAATCCAGTTATTAAAAACTGATTTAGTAAGCTAAGACGCATTTAAACCGCTTAGGGACTTGCGTAGGAATAATATCCCAGCCAGAAAATCGCTCTGTAGAAGAACCAGACCAGCCAGATGGCACATTATCAAAGCGCAAGTCCCTAAAATCTCGAAGGCTCTCCCCCTACTTAGGGTGATCAGCAAACCTGATCGATCCGGAGGGCGCAAGCATTGCGCCCCTACAGTAACGGATTTTGTCCACAATGTAGGGGCGAACTGCGTTCGCCCAAAAGGTACATTATCAAAGCGCAAGTCCCTTATTCTTAGATTAGCCGAACCTCCCGCAATCCCTTTACTGTTGCCTTTTGCCTCGTCTCAACAAGCAATCTAAATTACGAACAGCTTATGACATGGACAAACACCAACAGACTATGATCTGGAGAGATCGTCAAGAAAAGTATCAGAGGGAACTCTTGGAAAAGAATTGGTAAAATATAATTAGTAGGGAGAGTATTGCTGTTAATGTTTCGCTTTTTAACGGGACATTAACCAAGCCCAAAGGCAAAAAAACAGCAGTAATTTGCTAAAAGCTCAAGGCCGATAGCTGACTGCTCTATATATCTCTCGTATTCTTTACTTGTCGAGTTCAACACGACCCCTTTATGGAATCAAGCAACCCGTCAGGGAAGACTTCCGAACCTCCTAGTCATAGGTGGGCCAATTTACTCGGAACCATGATCGCAATTCTGACCCTAACGTTACCCTTGTTAGCGATTGGATATAACTCCACGCCTAACTATACCGAAGAACCCCTTACCGGTAACACATCCTACTCCCTAACGAGGCAAATGAGGTGACAGAATTGAGATAGACGATTGCCAAGATAAAATTTTTTTCTTCGTCCCGATCCCCCTTATGGGTAAAATTTGGATCGGAGTTAATCAAAGTGTCTTTTAATTTCCCTTGCGCTTTTAGGTGACTCTAAAGGCGCTATTGTCTTGTATTTGGAGAAAGCTTGTGGATTTATCGCGCATTCCTGCCCAACCGAAACCCGGTTTAATTAATGTTTTAGTGGAAATCACCGCCGGTAGTAAGAATAAATACGAGTTTGATAAGGATTTAAACGCCTTTGCTCTCGATCGCGTTCTCTATTCTTCGGTACAATATCCCTGTGATTATGGTTTTGTTCCCAATACCCTCGCCGATGACGGCGATCCTTTAGATGGTATGGTGATCATGGATCAGCCGACTTTCCCCGGCTGTGTGATTACGGCGCGTCCCATTGGTATGCTAGAAATGATCGATGGTGGTGATCGCGATGAAAAAATTCTCTGTGTTCCCGCTAAAGATCCCCGTTATGCAGAGGTAAAATCTCTTAAAGATGTCTCTCCCCATCGCTTGGAAGAAATCGCCGAGTTTTTCAAAACCTATAAGAATCTAGAGAAAAAAGTCACAGAAATTCTCGGTTGGAAAGATGTGGACGCAGTAAATGCTTTAGTTGAACAGTGTATTGCTGCTTATAAGTAAGGTTTGCGGCAAAAAGTTTGTTGCTGGAGTCAGTTATCAGTTATCAGTTATCAGTTATCAGTTCACTGATTACTGTTTACTGTTTACTGATAACTGAAAAGTTTCCCCACTTCCCCATTTCCCCATTTCCCCATTTCCCCACTTCCCCACTTCCCCACTTCCCCACCTCCCCATTTCCCCACTTCCCTACACCCCAATTTATGCGAATAGAAACCTTAAAATCGGGTTTAATCGTCTCCTGTCAAGCGCCAGTGGAGTCATCTCTGCACGATCCTATAATTATTGCTGCCATGGCTCATGCTTGCGTGGATAGGGGTGCTTGTGGGGTAAGAATTGATAGTCCCGCTCATCTGAAAGCTACCCGTCAACAATTGCCGGATATACCGATAATTGGACTCTGGAAACGCAATTATCGCGATTGTTCGGTATATATTACTCCCAAATATCAAGATGCTCTCGCCATTGCCGATGCGGGTGCCGATATAATTGCCTTGGATGCTACCCCCAGAAAGCGTCCTAATGATGAAAATTTAGCCACAATTATCGATCGTATTCATCAGGAAACTGGTAAATTAGTCATGGCAGATATAGACTCGATCGAAAGTGCTATTTATGCTGTGGCAGCTGGTGCTGATATTGTCGGTACAACTCTTTACGGTTACACAGAAGCAACTAAAAATCTGCCACCGCCGAGTTTTTCTTTCCTAGAAGAATTAGTTAATAAGTTATCAGTTCCTGTTATCTGTGAAGGAGGAATATCGACTCCAACAGAAGCAAAAAAAGCCCTAGAAGTTGGTGCATATTCGGTAGTTGTTGGCACGGCAATTACAGGGATTGATTTAAAAACTAGCGCTTTTTTACAAGGAATTTTATCAAAAGATTAATGGGAGGTAAAAAAACAAAAAGTTTAGCCGCACCTGCTAAAATAGCGACAACCAAAGCGATTAAAATCCCCCGGTTTGTGAATTGAGGAGAGGCAATAGCCAAAAGGCAAAACGGAGAATAAATAATCAGTGGGCAAGTCCAGTAATAAAATCATCAAATTCTAACTACGCCATCGTAAAATTTGTGCTTTAATGGGGTTGACAAAATCCCGCTTTTCTGCTTGAGATTTTTCGTATTCTTGCTTAAGGCGATAATACCATTTGGCCTGGGTATCGGCATCATCAATTAACATCAAAGCTGGATGATAACTAAGTCCTTCCTGTTGTTTAATTACCACATCGCGATCCTGTTTAAGAAATTGTAGGGTTAAATAACGCAAAAGAGGGGTTAAAAATGCCAACCAAGGAATCGTATAGTATAAACTTTGATGGACTTCGCAGTGATTTTCATCGATGGGAGTAATTGCCGTAAAAGCACAGGCCAAATATCGATCGCCTCGTAGTATTTCTGTACGCACCGAGGGCAATTCAAAAACAATTTCAATCGATACCTTATTACCCAAAATTTTATAGGGTTTCGCACTGACGGGCATATCATAGGGAGCAAGACGAAAACCGAGGGGAACAGGTTCGTATTGTTTTTCCTTGACCCGAAATTTGCGCGGACCGCTGCGCCACCACCAAGAAGTATGAACGTAGGGACCGTGGGCCGGATCCATCAATCCCACCACTGCATGGTCAATATTGCAGTCAAAAGTGATAGTTTCGGCTATTTTGGGGGTAAGTTTGCCAAAATCGCTAATAGTCGGCACAGGAGGCAGATTTTCTTGATTAATTTCTCTTTTTGAGTCTGCCGGAATAAACACCCAGATATGACCTTGTATTTCACGACAGGGATAACTGGTGACACAAATTCTGCTAATATCAAGGCGATCGTGTTCCGTTAATGAGGGGATCTCAGAACAAACGCCATCGCTAGTGTTAAATTTCCAGCCATGATAGCAACAGTACACCCCATCCCCTTCAATCCAACCATGGTGCAGCGGAATGCCACGATGGGGGCAAATATCCCGCAATGCGAACACTACTCCATCCTCTCTCCTACCGACAACAATCGGTTCACCTAGCATTTTTTTTGCCATTAGCTGACCGGGTTTAAGTTTATTTGCCGGTGTGGCCACATACCAAAAGTCGCGCAGTAAGCTAGTCATAGGGTTTGTCTGGAGAGCTTCGATCGTTCATCCTATCATCAGAAATGAAGATTATGACCAAGACTAGGGCAGATAATTTATGGACGTAACTGGATTCGAACCAGTGACCCCATCGATGTCAACGATGTACTCTAACCAACTGAGCTATACGTCCGCACCGATTGCTATTATAACACGATTGCTCCTAATTAGGCAAGCCCCTAAGCAATAAATTGATAGCCAATTAACTTATAAATTAACTTGGCAGTGGTAAATTCCGAGACCACCGAATCACTAATCGGGGCCAATTCCATCACATCGCAGCCAATCACCTGATGAGTTTGGAAAAGACGACGGAGAAAGTTTAGGGTTTGATGCCAACTTAACCCCCCCGGTTCAGGTGTTCCCACCCCCGGAATTAAAGCGGGATCGATGCCATCCACGTCTATGGTTAAAAATATCTTCTCGGTGGTAATTTTGGCGATCGCTTTTTCGATCCAATCGGGATCCCTAGCGATATCTCGATCCCAAATCACGGGAATCTGCTGTTTAGCGATTAATTCGGCTTCTTCTCGACAAATAGCCCGAATTCCCACGGGTAAGGTCGGTAAACCCATTTCTAACACCCGACGCATCACACAGGCGTGGTTATGGTGGGAGCCTTCGTACTCAAAACGCATATCGCCATGGGCATCAATTTGAACCACCGTAAAAGGTTCCGATAAAGCTTGTTGGTAAGCTTGTACTACTCCAGTGGTGATAGCGTGTTCACCCCCGACGGCGACGACAAATTTATCATCGGCAATTAAACGCGAAACTGTAGCTGTGGTGACGGCTAACATCTCCTCGGCGGACAATTGCGGTTGCTGACGGGTATCGGCGATCGCATCATGGGTATAGATGCCCACTTCTAAACAGGTTTCCCTCTTAAGTTCCTCGTCATAGGCTTCCAGTTGTTGGGAAGCGGTAATCACCGCCGCCGGTCCAGTTTCACAACCCTTGCGATAGGTGGTGGTGGCCTCGTAGGGAATCGGCAGGATCACGACCTTAGCTGTGGCGTAAGATGCGATCGCTTCACTCCCTAAAAATTGTTCGCTACCGGTGGCGCAAGACAATAACATGGGCAAGTCACAAAAAATTTTAGTCCAATCTTCTATTATAAATATTTTGACTATTTTTGTCTATTACAGCCTTTCTTATCAACCTGAACTGACTCCAAACATATCTACTACAATAGCCGACACCCCTGATCCATCAATGGATACATCCCTCGATTTCTCGCTCAAGATTGGTTTGCTGCGGGCGATAATCTGGAAATATAGCCATCAGTTAGGCTGCTCCACACTGCTGTAACAAAAAACAATTATCCCCTGATAGCGATCGCTAAAGGTCGAATAATTATCAATTTTTATCAAGAGGTGCGGTCAGATATAGGAATCATCGCTAGAATAGGCCTAAATTGTCAGGAATTTAGTTAAACAAGGTTTTTGGCAAGATGCTGATCTGGCTAACGCGCTTTTGGGGGTGATATAGGGAAAACTTCTGGCGATTGCGCTTAAATGAAGTAATATACAGAAAGTTGGCCTGTATCGTTACTCTGGAGAGTGTTATACAGAAATTTTCCGTGTAATATGTAGTTAGGATGCAACCGTGAATTAAAACTATCTACAGATAAAAATACTCTATGGAATATATTTCATCAGCTTTACGCTTGGAATTTCGGGAATTTTGCGTTGATCTAGTTCTGCGTCAGATTGATGACATTTTCCAAATGGCTGGTATTCAACCAGGTCAATCTGCACGTGTTGTTAATGGTGCGAAACGTTCACGTGTCGAGGAATACTATGCATCTATAGACTGGACTGACTTAACGGATACTCAAAAATTCTTGAAAGTCATAGGATTAGTGTTGTCACAATCCTATATTTCTGACGAGCAAAAAGAATTTATACGAGATACATGTATAAAAGAGGGCTTGGTTGTTGATGGGCAACAAGTCCAACTTCCGCAAATAATATCTCCCGATGCACCTGATGATTTGTTTGTGCATCAATTTCCTGGTGGGCTTCCTTTTGGATTGGTCAAACCTGAGTTTGCTATAACTGCTAAAGAAGGTAAGCAATCACTGAAATTTGAATTGAAATCTGGAATAGGTATTATTTGGCGGGATGTGTATCCAAATTTTGATTTTCCAACTTTTCAAGCTGCTTGTGGAATTAACTCGGAAACAAACTTGGCACTAAAGAAAGCTCTTCTTGCCATGAATCAAACCGAATGTGAAAAAACATTTTTCCAGTCATATGCCAAGTATTTCGGTATGGCTGATAATCACATACCAATTTTAATTCCACAAGCCTGGATACAATGGCATTCGTCATCAAAAAAGGTTTTGCAAGCTTCGGGAAGTTCCCTGGCAAAAGAACTGTATCGTGTAGATTTCGTCGCATTTTGGAATAATCATAGATATGCGATATTGATTGACGATATTAGTCACTACGCGATAAAGCATGGCAATCAGTGGATAGCTGATGAGAAAACGTACTCAAAACGTCTAGAGGAAGACCGAACATTACAAGTAGAGGGGTGGAAGATTTTTAGAGTGAGTAATTGGGAGGTCAGGCAGAATAAAGTGGGTGAAATAGTTACTGACTTACAGAAATTCATTGGATTTTAATCGGGCTGAAGAGCAGCCTAACAACGCCCATGCACTCCGACCACAAACCTTTCAGTGCGATCGCCGATCTTGTAGGGTGAGTTCCCTAATGCAACTTCTACCGCTCCACTAATAGCAGATCGCTATCGCTGTAGGGTGCGTTCCCTAATGTGGCTCCTACCGCTCCAGCGATCGATTTTTGGGGAACGCACCATGCCTATTGATTGAAGCTGTAAGAACGATTTCTGCAAAGGCTGTGAAATTGAAGGCTCTTGTGCAGGTCAGTGTCAAGTCACTTTGGAGTCTTCCAGAAATGACAGTCAATTAGTTGCAAAAATGTGCGAGTTAATAATTGCAACTACACAGAATTTGGTTGACGAACATCTAGAAGGCAGCTGAAATTCTGTGTTTATGACTAAGAACTAGCTGCCCAAAGCAAAGACACTTCATATTGATTAAATGTTGAATCCGCACTCACAAGTGTCATATCTTCTACCTGAGCTTGTGCAATCAGCATTCGGTCAAAAGGATCACGATGATGTAAAGGCAATGCAGCCGCCAGCAAAGCATGAGAAGCATTGATCTCTAACGACCTAGCTCCTAGTCGGGTCATTCGAGTAGAGACATAATCATCTATTTGCTCTGGCAGTGGTAATTTACCGATTGAGACTTTAATTCCCATCTCCCAAACACTGGCAACAGAAAACCACACTTCATTGCTTTCGTTGGCAATTTGTTCAATTACATTCTCACTTAACTTGTCTGGTTGGGCAAACCACCACAGCCAGCATTGTGTATCCAGTAAAAGTCTCACTCCGCACCACCCTCAAATGCTACCAAAATATCTTCTGGTAAAGGGGCATTAAAATCATCTGGTACGGTAAACATCCCTCGATCTTGTCCTAAACTAGACCGTCGATCTAAAGATGTCCGAAATGGAACAAGTTTAGCAATTGGAATACCTCGGTTTGAAATAACGATTTCCTCTCCGAGTTCCACACGGGACAATAGCCGAGAAAGGTTTGTTTTAGCCTGATGAATGTTTACAGTTTCCATGCTCTTAAAAAACTAAGTCCACAAACTAAGTTTAGTTTAGTTGCGCTGATTCTGCAAGGGCAAGTTAGTTTGAATTGCGATGCCGAAGGCACTGCGTAGCAGATCGCCGATCTTGTAGGGTGCGTTCCCTAATGCAACTTCTACCGCTCCAGCGATCGATTTTTGGGGAACGCACCATGCACATTGATTGAAGCTGTAAGTCTAGGCGATGCCGAATCAAGGTATGAATGCCAACTGTGCATCGTATCCAAAAGTTAGTTTGGGTCTAGCGGCAAGATGTAGGCAGAGTAGTCAAGTGAAGTGTCCCATGCCTGAGCCTCACCTTGTATAGAGCCGATAAATGACTTTAGGATACAATGACTATAAAAGCTAGTAGCCAGTTGGATATATTTGTTATGGCATTAATATCCCGTGTTGTTCACAGTGATCCCGACATTCTAGGGGGAACCCCTGTTTTTGTAGGAACTCGTGTGCCGATGAGAACCGTACTTGATTATCTTGAGGCTGGTGATTCATTAGAGGTATTTCTAGACCATTTTCCCAGTGTCAGTCGGGAACAGGCGATCTCAGCCCTTGAATTAGCAAAGGAAATGTTGACAGCCTATGCGAATCCTGCTTGATGAATGCGCCCCACGCCCGTTAAAGGGTGAGCTTGCCGATTACGAGGTATGCACAGTTGTGTTGGCGAAAGTAGCATAACTCCGCATCCCCGGCGATATCTTGATCGCAAATCACGGGAATCTGCTGTTTAGCGATTAATTCCGCTTCTTCTCGACAAATAGCCCGAATTCCCACGGGTAAAGTCGGTAAACCCATTTCTAACAACCGACGCATCACACAGGCGTGGTTATGGTGGGAGCCTTCGTACTCAAAACGCATATCGCCATGGGCATCAATTTGAACCACCGTAAAAGGTTCCGATAAAGCCTGTCGATAAGCTTGTACTGCTCTTGTGGTGATAGCCTGTTCACCCCCGACGGCGACGACAAATTTATCATCGGCAATTATTGGTTTGCTGCGGGCGATAATCTGGAAATATAGCCATCAGTTAGGCTGCTTCATCCTGCTGTAACAAAAAACAATTATCCCCCGATAGCGATCGCTAAAGGTCGAATAATTATCAATTTTTATCAAGAGGTGCGGTCAGACAGAGGAATCATCGCTAGAATGAGCCTAATTGTCAGAAATTTAGTTAAACAAGGTTTTTGGCAAGATGCTAATCTGGCTAACAAGCTTTTGGGCGTGATATAGGGAAAAGTTCTGGTGATAGTTGACCCATATCGTTACTCTGGAGAGTTTTGTACAGAAAGTTGACCTATAATATGTAGTTATATTTTCAAGAGAAGAGAAGAAAAGAAATGTTATCAACACTTCTAAGTAAAGCTGTACAAAAAGCTCAAGAACTGCCAGAAGCAATTCAAGACGAACTGGCAGAGCAGTTTATTGAAGACATAGAAAATGAAATCAAATGGCAAGAAACATTATCTAAACCCCAAGACAGCTTAATTCTCAAAGAACTTGCTCAGAAAGCTATTGCGGATTCAGAAAACGGACAGACTAAAGAAATGGGATTTGATGAGTTATGAAGTCGGAACTAAATCCAGATTTCATCGGCTTATTTCAACAGCTACCAGAAAGAGTGAAAAGAACAGCCAGAAAAAATTACAAGTTATGGAAAGATAACCCAAGTCATCCAAGCTTAGAATTTAAGGAGGTCAATCAAGAAGACCAGATCTAGTCAATCAGAGTCGGTATAGGTTGGAGAGCGCTGGGGAAGAATCAAGAGTAAGAATGTAATTGTTTGGTTTTGGATAGGCTCTCACGCAGAGTATGACAAATTGTTAAAGAAGTTGTGAACCAAGAAACATAACAAATAACCGCACCCGAAATAATAGTGAAATTTTGTGACAAAGTGCAGTCATATCTAAGAATCTTTGCTATAACTTTGGAAAGCTTCTGTGATAAGTTTCCTTAAAGGAGATTGTTTGCAGTAAGCTAATCTGGCTAACACGCTTTTGGGCGTGATATAAGGAAAAGTTCTGGCGATTGCGCCTAAATGGAGCGATATACCAGAAGTTGACCCGTATCGTTACTCTGGAGAGTTTTATACAGAAAGTTGACCTATAATATGTAGTTAGGCTGCTTCATACCCCAGTTGGGACGGTACAGCAATATTATTTGTGAGAATCAAAAGCTAATCTACCTTGAGGTCGTCCGTGTGGCATTGCTTTGAGGGTGTTGGTGAGGCGATTGCGTTTGGGAAAACTACAAAATGGGTGTCACCGTGAGGCTATTACATGAAACCTACGCTACAAAAGGGGCAGCTAACAACTTGGAAGGATGATAGAGGCTTTGGTTTCATTAAGCCAGATAACGGTGGAAAAGAAGTTTTCTTGCATATCAGTGCGCTGAAAGGAGTAGGTCGTAGTCCAAAGGTTGGAGACACGATCCTATACGAGCAAGTTGCTGAACCCGATGGTAAGATACGTGCTGCCAGAGCCTCTATTCAAGGTGTTGTACCTCAACTTTTGCCTACTAAAAGAAAAAACAGAAAAAGCAGTTTTCTCGAAACTGGTATTGGCGTTGTAGTTCTAGCTGCTATTGCTTTGATTACAATGCAGTTTAGTCGTAGCCGTTCTCCCTCCCCAATCACATCTATTATGCAACCCGGTTGTGTGATTAAAGGCAATATTTCAATTGAGACAGGAAACAAGTTGTACCACCTTCCAGGTATGGAAGATTACGCGTCAACTGTTATCAATCCTGCAACCGGAGAGCGATGGTTTTGCTCAGAGTCAGAGGCGATCTCAAATGGTTGGCAGAAGGCACCAAGATAGCGATCGCCGCTCTTGTAGGGTGCGTTAATGAAATGTAACGCATCTTATTTTTGCTTATGTAAACAGTAATTTGAACACGATTACAATTTTTTAGCTAGACTAGAGTAAATTATTGCGCTATGCAATTAAATTATACCTTTCGATCTAGGAGCAGCCATGCTAGACACAGCAACTCTTGAACGACGCTTGATAACCCTTGAACAAGTAGTTTTTGATCTTCAGCATAAACTTGAAAGTAAGCCTAGCTCTGACAATTGGCTCGAAAGACTAATAGGTTCAATCTCCGATGACTCAGCTTTTCTTGAAGCTCTAGAATATGGACGCGCATTTCGGCAGTCTGACAAACCTATTGATGACACTGGCAAATAATTGTGAAATATTTGCTCGATACCGATCACATCAGTTTTCTGCAGCGCCGTTCTAGTTTAGAGTTTAGCCGATTAATTTTGCGGATGTCACAATATCCGATCTCAGACTTTGCTTTGTCGGTTATTAGTTTCCATGAACAAGTAATTGGCGCTCACAGTTTCATCAATCGCGCTCAGACGAATAGCGATTTGGCTCGTGGATATGCGCTGCTGGTAGAAACCCTCAATGGTTTTGCAAAGGCTCCAGTTTTGCCTTTTGATGCTGAAGCGATCAAAATATTTGATGAGATGAGGAGGCAAAAGGTTTGCGTGGCGACAATGGATTTGAGAATTGCAGCGATCGCTATTGCCAACAATTTAGTGTTGCTTACCCGAAATACTGGCGATTTCAGCAAAGTTCCGAACTTAATAACCCAAGATTGGACAGTGTAGCGCAGAAAGCGCGATCGCCGATCTTGTAGGGTGCGTTCCCTAATGTAACTTCTACCGCTCCACCGATCGATCGAAAAAGAACCCACTAACGTCAGTTAAATTGCCTTTTTTTATAACTCATTCCCCCTTAATTTTAGACCAGTTGAGGGGGATTTTTATGCTCTTACTTCTCCCTCTTGTATTTTTAACTGAATATTTGCTATAATAAACGAAGGGTAAGCATCAATCATCCTGATTAGATTTCTGATCAGTCCAACTGTTTTCCGAGAAGATGGCTATCGCTTCTTTTTCTTTTCCCGCGAAGAAACAAGAATGCACGTTCATGTTCATTGTGCAGAAGGAGAAGCTAAATTTTGGCTGGAACCACAAATTGAATTAGCTCGTAATTATAACCTATCTCGAAAACAACTTTAAGCGATAGAAACTATTATTGAGGAACGACAAAATGAACTTAGAAATGCTTGGACAAAACACTTCTCAAGCTGAAGTAACTCATATTTCTTCCCATGGAATATGGATTCTGGCAAACAATGAAGAAATGTTTCTTTCTTATCAAGATTTTCCCTGGTTTCAAGATGTCCCTATTAGACAAATTTTAAATATACAAGAGCCTTTTCCTGATCATTTTTATTGGTCAGATTTAGATGTAGATTTAAGTAAAGAAATTATTAAAAATCCTGAGAGATTTCCTTTAAGTAGTCGTGCAAAATTAATTTCCTAGTCGAGACTCCGAGACAGGAGACTCCGAGACTCCGAGACGGGATACAGCTATTAGGGATCGGATTTGAGTTTTCAGTTCACTGTTTCCTCACACCAGAAGTCTCACGGAGTAGTGGCTTAGATGTGTAATTAATTGTGCTTAGATACTTAGCATGATTAACTCCCAATCCCACTTAAAAAACCCGCTCCCTTCTCTACACTTTCCACTCCTCCATACCTGTTAAACGGGATTTAGGATCAGAGCGATCGCTAGATTAAAGGTTAAGTAATGTTAAGATCATAATTCTTCATGAAGAAAGCGCATGACCGCCGAGTAACTGTAGTCAAAAATACCAAATTTTGCCCCAGTCACAATAAAGTAGGGATCAAGCGCATTCGATCGAAGCAAGAATTTTCTCCCCAGTATCTATGAATCAATCAGAAAGTTGCGGTAAGGTCTATCTCGTCGGTGCGGGTCCCGGGGATCCCGGTTTGTTGACCTTAAAAGCAAAAGTTCTCCTAGAAAATGCCGATGTTGTCCTCTATGATGCCCTAGTCAGCCCCTCGATTCTAGCCATGATTAACCCCAGGGCCGAACAAATCCATGGGGGTAAGCGTCGCGGTCGTCATTCTCTAGTACAGGAGGAAATCACCGCTTTACTGATCCAAAAGGCCCAGACTAATGCCGTGGTTATTCGTCTCAAAGGCGGTGATCCCTTTGTTTTTGGTCGCGGGGGTGAAGAAATGCTCGATCTGATCGCGGCCGGAATTAGCGTCGAGATCGTGCCGGGAATCACTTCAGGAATTGCCGTGCCTGCCTACGCCGGTATTCCCCTCACCCATCGCAATTATAGTTCCTCCGTTACTTTCGTCACCGGCCACGAGATGGCGGGTAAATATCGTCCCCAGGTTAACTGGTCAGCGATCGCCCATGGTGCGGAAACAATTGTTGTTTACATGGGTGTGCATAATTTACCCTATATTATCGGCGAGTTAACCAAAGCGGGCAGAAGTCCAGAAACGCCGATCGCCCTGATTCGCTGGGGAACAACACCGCAACAACAGCAGTTAATCGGTACTTTCAGCACGATTATGGACCAGATCGAAGCCACCGGCTTTGAAGCCCCAGCGATCGCTGTTATCGGTGCAGTGGTGAACCTTCACGATCTCTTACAAGCGGGACAACCTTTGCTATCGAGGACAATCCCCCCCACCCCCATTTCTCCCTGATTCGGTTGCCATGCGTCAATATCAAAAATCCCTGACGATTACCACCAGTCCCAAGAATTTCCATCGTCTCACTGCCCCCATAGAAGCGATCGTGGCTGAATCGGGCATAACGACGGGATTATGCAGTATATTTGTCTGTCACACCTCCGCTTCTTTGCTGATCCAAGAAAATGCCGATCCCGATGTTCTCACTGATTTGGCCAATTTCTTCGCCAAGTTAGTGCCGGAAGATAGCAGTCTCTACTATCACTCTACCGAAGGGCCAGACGATATGCCCGCTCACATTCGCTCGGTCCTAACCCGGACATCGGAACAAATCCCGATCGCTAGGGGTAAATTAGTTTTAGGCATCTGGCAAGGTATCTATCTCTGGGAACATCGTCAGAGTCGTCACCAAAGACAAGTGGTGGTTCATATCACCGGGGTCTAAAGCCTTGCGTATAGTTTTGTAATAGAAACTTTACTCGTACCCCTCATCGGAGTAAGATTTTTTCCGTGTACGATCAAATTGTTCGCTTTTTGAACAAAGAACTTCATATTTCGTAACAAAAGGAAACAATTTATGCGAAAATTGTTCGCTCTGGCCCTGGTGCTATCCCTCTGGTTCACCTTTGCCGCTCCAGCGTCGGCTGATTTGTCCAATCTGACCCCTTGTAGCGAAAATCCCGCTTTCCTACAAAAAGCGAAGAGTTTCCGCAACACCACTCCTGACCCCGAATCAGGAGCCAAACGCGCTCAAACCTACTCCCAAGCTCTCTGTGGACCGGAAGGCTATCCACACCTAATTGTTGATGGTCGTTGGAACCACATGGGCGATTTCTTTATCCCTAGCATCCTATTCCTGTACATTACCGGTTGGATCGGTTGGGTTGGTCGGGCCTATTTAATCGCCGTGCGCGACGACAAAGATGCCGAAATGAAGGAAATCATCATCGATGTTCCCCTCGCTCTCAGCAAAATGTTAACGGGTTTTCTCTGGCCCTTGGCGGCTTTACAAGAAGCCACTTCCGGTAAATTAACCGTTAAGGATTCGGAAATTACCGTTTCCCCTCGTTAATTTTTGTGTCAAACCCTTGACTTTTTATTCCCTAGGAGAACTCAGATGGAAGGACTTACTAAATTTCTCTCGTCCGCACCCGTTTTAATTATGGCGCTGCTGACTTTCACCGCCGGGATTTTAATCGAATTTAATCGCTTTTATCCCGATCTCTTATTCCACCCGCTAGGTTAAAGCCAATCTCAGGTGATTAAAAGGGATACAGAGTCCACTGTATCCCTTTTTAATGGCAATGAGCGGAGGGATTGAGGGAATCTTAAGAAAAGAAAGACACTGGAGACGACAGGCCCTCAAAATCGATAAGATACAGGTATCTGCAACCACAGAGGTGGGACAAACCATGCTGTTAGATAGAGATTTGATGCTAGAAAAGCGGCTGCGGTATCAAGAATTACAAGAAAAATTAAAAGAGATTTGGCAGGGAGAAAATGTTCCCGAATCGGATGAATGCGATTATGATATTCTAGTTGTCCCTTCTTTTAGTATCGATCAGAGAGTCGGTCAAAAAGTGGCGGGTTTTTTACATTACGAAGAAAGATTATTATTTTCTCTGATTCGGTTGCGACACCCGAAAACCCGTTTAATCTATGTAACAGCGCAGCCACTGGCGCGGATGGTGATTGATTATTACCTGCAATTGTTACCGGGGATTCCCTTTTCCCATGCTAATAATCGTCTGTTATTACTGACAACTCACGATAACTCTTTTCAACCTTTAACCCAAAAAATTCTGGAAAGACCGCGCTTAGTAGCAAGAATCCGGCAAGCGTTGCGTCGAGATCGGGCCTATATGGTTTGTTTTAATTCTACTAATTTAGAGCGAGAATTGTCTTTGCAATTAGATATTCCTTTATTTGCCTGTAGTCCAGATTTATTGTATTGGGGTTCTAAAAGTGGCAGTCGCGAGATTTTTGGTCAAGGTAATATTCCCCATCCTGACGGTAGTTTACAGGTAAATACGGTCAAGGATTTGTTGTATGAAGCCGCTAGTTTATGGTCCCGTCAACCGCAACTAAAACGCATGGTAGTGAAGTTAAATGAGGGGTTATCGGGAGAAGGAAATGCGGTTTTAGATTTACGTCCTTTAGGGGAAATTGTTGATAGTAACAGTCTAGATTTAAGCGAGAGAATCAATCTCTTGTCCCAACTATTAGACAAGATGAGTTTTCAAGCAAGCGATGAAAATTGGGATAGTTTTTCTGGCAAAATTGCTGAATTAGGGGGAATTGTCGAAGCTTTTATTGAAGGAGAAGAAAAGCGATCGCCGAGTGTGCAAGGTTATATTACACCCACGGGAGAAGTGAAGATTCTTTCCACTCACGATCAAATTTTAGGTGGTCCCGATGGTCAAATTTATCTAGGTTGTCATTTTCCTGCCGATGAAAATTATCGCCTACAATTACAGGAATTAGGCCTAAAAATAGGGGAAATTCTGGCAGCCAAGGGAGCAATTGAACGCTATGGAGTTGATTTCGTCGCTGTCAAAAATCCAGAAACTTTAGTCTGGGATTTACAGGCGATCGAAATTAATCTGCGAAAAGGAGGAACTACCCATCCTTTTATGACTTTGAAGCTTTTAACTAATGGTGAATATGATCAAAAAACTGGATCATTTTTCAGTCAACCTCACCAAGAAAAATACTATATTGCCTCCGATAATCTCCACAAACCTCAATACAAAGGTTTACTTCCCGATGATTTAATGGATATTATTGCTAAACATCACTTGCATTTTGATAGTAGCAGTAAAACGGGAACAGTTTTTCATCTCATGGGTGCGCTGTCAGAATTTGGTAAATTAGGGTTAACTTGTATCGGCAATTCTAGTGAGGAAGCGGCGGCAATTTATCAGCGTGTGGAACAGGTTTTAGATTGGGAAACAGAGCCTAGTTCCATAAATTTAGGTTATTATTCTGGATTACCGATCACTTGGATATAACTAGACTGATTTACTGGGTATAATTTTTTGTCTCAGAGATTTAATCATCCAAGCAGGCAGTTCTAAAAATTGATAGATAGCTAGATTCCAAAGATAGCCATACTGAGGGAATTTTCTTAATAACATAACTTCCGATAAAAAGTAAAATCGCCAAGTTCTTTGGTATTCAGGGGGATTATCTTCAATTCGTATTTGTTCGGGAGAATTCGGCATCCAGTGACCGATTACGCGCTCTTTTTCAAAATATTTAGCCTGAATATATAAACCTAGTAATCTATCTAAACACCAAAAAGGAATATATTTAATCGGACCCAATAAGTTCATGAGATTAGTAATTTCTATCGTCGCCGCTTGCACAAGTTCACTTTTCCAAACTTTTTTATCAAAATTTTCTAAATGGGGACCATTTTGATCGCGACGTTGATTGAGAAAAACTTGGGGATTAAAAGGATTATCTAAAGGAGCGATCGGTAATTCTAATAAATAATTATTATCTTTAAATAAGTTACTATTATTTTCTCTTCTGCTACAGATAGCTAAACTGTTTACATCGGGAATTGTTGGCCAAGTACTCTCTAATTTTTCTCGTTCACCGTAGGGAAATTCACATCTGGCTAATCGTAATACCCAACTATTGGGGAAGCGTTCAAAATAGTCTTTAACTAAGGTGACGATCTCCGGGTGTAAATATTCATCGCAATTGATTGTGAGAATATAAGTACCTCTGGCATTTAAAAATCCTGTACTTCTTTGAATAATTTCACCTCGTAAAGCACAGACAATCTGTTTCATGCGTGGATCATTTACTGGCGAAGGTTTGACCCCGGGAGGATGAACTAAAATAAATTCTATATCTCCCTTGACTTTCAATAGTTCTCCTAGCCAATGCTCGCCAAATCCCTCGCGCATCGGGATAACGATCGATAGAAAAGTATTAAACATAAATTAACTCTTTAGATTTGCTTGTGATTTATCAAAGTTGTCTTGACCGCAATGCACTTAACTGGTTTAAATAGCTTCTAAATATTTGCTATCGAGCAGAAATGAGCCTCGATCGAATTTTACACCCCAATAACCCCCCGGCCGGCGATCGATAACCGTGCCGATATCGTTGATATTGAGTAGCTCCGGCGGCCGTAACATAGGCATAGGATCGGCGGTTTTCAGGTAAGGGGGAATGGCAATCAGACGTACTTTTCCCCCGACGCTAATTTCACTCATGGTACTGACTAGATGCGATCGTGACATAGTATCTCAACTTAGCATATTTCAAATCATTCTCAAGATAGATTCCCCAGAGAATAGGTGTTGTGTAAGCTGTTGCCATCCGCCTTTGGCGTTGTGTTGGGGTGTTGCCTGACCTAGCGGCGAGGGGATAATCGCAATACGAAATCTGCTGGAGCAATAATCATGAAAATCACCCATAAACTCTTGTTCTCTTCCTGTCTCTTACTGGGTGTCACGGTAGGCCCATCCCAGGTATTGGCAGGACCATTTAACTCCCCCGGTCCCTTTGTCGATCCCAGTGGAAAGGAGGTACCATTTCCCCCTCAAGTTCCAGGAAAGGAGTACTCCGAAGATCCAGACAGGAATGGAAATCCCTTACATACCCCTAATCCTGGTCAAGTAATTGCCTGGGATGGCACAGGTGGGACAACCAACACCAGTAACTTTTTAACTCTTTGGAATCCTACATCTGGCTTTGCAGCACCCGCTCCTTTCCAGGTCGATGCCTTGGCCAACCGGAAGGATTTACTCTTCTATGAAGTGATCGAAGATTTAGTTCCACTCGTGTTTTCGACTGGGTTGCCCGGAGGACCGCGCACCAATTACGATAACTACATCTTCTATGAACGTCCTAACCATAAAGTACTTTTGCCTTTCCCGTACAAAGAGATAGGGGTGTGGGCGACACCAGCACAGATCAACCAAGTTGAACCAAATAACGTGGAGGGTCTAGAACTTTGGGCACCAGTTCAAGATCCGACAGTGCCTTTAGAAGATAGAGTCAACGATGTGCTCCTACAAGGTCCTGAAATACCTGTAGATGATGCCAACCGCTACTCCCTTTTGGGCGATCCTCTGGGATGTAGTGTATTCAAGAGTAATGGGGATTGTCTCTTCCTTAAAGCGGATATCGCCACTGCAATCACTCCTCTCTTTCCCGGTTTAGATATCACTGATGCGAAGATTGACCTTGATGGACTGATGACATGGGAAAACGACATCCTCTTTAGCCTCAAACCAATCGATGGAAATAACGATGGCATTATTACTGACAACGATCCCTCACAAGACTTAGATGGTGGGGAGATCTTTGTTTGGCTATCAACTGAACCTTCAGCGAAGTTTCTCATCCACGGTGGACACGTCTGGGATACAGCTTTCAATGTCAAGAACACAGTAAAGCACTGGACGGGATTAGAACCAGGAACTGAGAACATTGACGCACTCGAAGCTGTCGCCGTTCCCGAACCCTCTACATTCCTCAGCTTATTAACCCTTGGCACTCTCGGTGCAGCTTCAACCCTGAAACGCAAACTAAAATCATCCAAAACATCAGAAAACTAAACTACAAAAGTAGGCTAAATTGCTTACAAAATACGATAAATGCCCCTTCATTCAGTCGTTTGAGGGGGTTTATTGTATAATAGGGACATAATTAAATCAAGAGGATTTTGGTTATGCAACAGGTGACGATTGAGCTACCCACCACCATAATTAAGGCTCTAGCCGCCTACAATCAAGAGCATAAGGTATCTTCTTCTGATACAGTACAAACGGCTATAGAATCATTTTTAATAGCGAAAGGCTATTTATCCAAACCGAAAAAATCTTTTCACTTATCTCCCGCACCCAAAGGAAGTGGCTATACTGACACATCCATCAATCATGACGCTGTTTTAGCCGAAATTACAGCTTGCTTCTATATAGATTAGGATTTGAACAAGCCACTCATTTCACACAAAATTGCTTAGAATCTGCTAATTTGATCAATCCGACAGAAGATCAGTATTTCGCAGCCATAGCAAAAGCTAAATAATTTCCTGATCAAACTATTACTATTGTTGATGCTTTGACTGCTATCATCTCAATGGAATTAGATCTACCTATTTGGAGCTATGATTATCATTTTGATATAATGCGGGTGAAAGTATGGAGATAACCCTCAAGTGCAAACTAAAACCCTCCAAACCCTCAGAAAAGGAAACCACAAAAGTCTCCTAAAAACCATTAATAAAAAACTTGCGATCGCCACTTCATTCAGTCACTTGAGGGGGTATTTTTGGCATAACTCTCTCAATTCCCATGATTTCAAGGAGTAGGGTTTATCCTTTCATCCGATATCTGCTACAATACAGATACAGGAAATAACATTTTGATCAGTAGGGTAGAAATCTTTTCCGTTATCTTAGAAGGTAAGCATCATGAAAAATTTAGAAGAAATTAAAGCGATTTTGGGTCAAGTTAAGTCCTTAGTAAAAGAAAAGTATCATGTCAGTGAATTAGGTATTTTTGGAGATTATGTAAAAGGAGAAGTGCAGGAAAATAGTGAAGTTAATATTCTGATAGATTATACAGAACCGCCTAGTTTACTAGATTTAGTAGATCTGGAATATTATTTAAGTGATTTACTTAAGGTAAAAGCGGATGTTATCAGTAAAAATGGCTTAAAAGGAAAAAGGAGAGAAAGAATTTTATCCGAGGTTATTTATGTATGACGCAACGGGAATTTAGAGATTTCTTGCAAGACATTCTAGAGGCAATTTGTCAACTAGAAAAGATGACTCAGGATCTAAGCTTTGCAGAATTTTCAACTAAGATAGAAATCTTTCTTTCGGCAGTAAAATTAATTGAAATAATCGGGGAAGCAGTGAAAAATATTCCTGATGAAGTGAGAGTTAATTATCCCAATATTCCTTGGAAAAACATCGCAGGTATGCGGGATAAATTAGTTCATGAATATTGGGCAATTGATGAAAAAGTAGTCTGGAAAGTGATTCAAAACAATCTCCCCCAGCTAAAGAGAACCCTTATCAGTATCATTGAGAAATTACAATAAATTTTCCTGCCTCATCTCAGCTTCAGTCATGCGTGTTGCACTGAGAATTTCATCGGAAATATCAATACTCATGGCTATAACCCTATTTATTCCTTCCTATTGGAATGGTATCATATTCCAGTGTATGTATAAACTTACAGCTTGGTTTTATATCGATTGGGATTTGGACCCAATCTACCAAAAAAGTCGGCTAAATTGCTTCTAAAAATACCATAAACCCCCCTTCATTCAGTCACTTGAGGGGGGTTTATTTTGTTTGTCTGTGTTTCTACTCATTAAATTGTATTAATTAATTGCTCACCAGTATTTTTTTGTGATATGATGTTGGCTACCAGATAAATATCCTAAATTCTAATGACTATTGTGATTCCCAACGAAATTATACAAGCAACAGGAAAAAACGAGCAACTGTTGCAACTAGAACTGGCAATCATTATGTTTAGAGATTATCATATCAGTAGCGCAAAAGCGGCTGATTTTGCCAACTTATCTTTAATTGAATTTCGTCAAGAAGTCGCCAAGAGGAATATTTGTGTAAATTATGATAGTGTAGATTGGCAACAAGAATTACAAACCTTAAAAACATTAGGTGATCTGTGATTGTTGTTAGTAACACCTCTCCGATTACCAGTTTAGCTGCTATCGGCTATCTTAACTTGCTCCATGATATCTATGGAACAATTATTATTCCAGTGGCTGTTTATGAAGAAATGACAGGATTAGGTTATGCTGTTCCTGGCACTATTGAAGTTCAAACCCTATCCTGGATAGAAAAGCGAGAGTTAGAGAATCGGTTATTATTAGAAGAATTACAGAAGGAATTACACCGAGGAGAATCAGAAACGATAGCTTTAGCGATTTCTTCAAATGCTGATAGAGTAATTATAGACGAGAACCCTGGCAGAAAGAAAGCAATTAGTTTAGGATTGAATGTTATTGGAATTTTAGGTATTTTATTAATTGCCAAAAGAAGAAGATTAATTCCTACTATTCAGCCGTTAATGGATGATTTAATTTTTAAAGCAGGTTTCCGTGTTAATCAAATATTGTATTTAGACATATTAAAAACAGCGCAAGAAATTGATGAAAACCAATAACTAAAGCCTTCAAAATCTTCTTATTTAATTTTGGCTAACTAACAGTTGAGGTGGTTTATTTTTTACCTTTATTAATCAAATCCAACTTTAAAAACCCACTTCCCCACTTCCTACTTCCCCATTCATAATTCCCACTTGCAAGAGTGCCTTTTTGAACCTTTCCCTAAAAAGGTTTTGATTTTAGGGAAATACAGTTAAAGGAATCCATTCGTAGGTGTTGACAATGCCTTGAAAATAATCATTAATAGTTTCTCTGGAATAGGGAACAACCCCGTCTTCACCAAACCAACGTTCATAAATTGTCACCGCTTGTTGTTGGTCACTGACTATCCCTTCCATGAATTTTAATAGGGTATAATTCACTGTATCGCGCCATTTAGAATCATTTTCGGGTAAAGTACAGGCATAGGATTCGTAGGCGTAGGGATAGGAGGGAACTATGGCTAAATTATTAGGATTTTTAGCGCTTTTCCTTAAACCTTCTAGGGTAATGCCATCACTGGCAAAACCATCAATTTCTCCCGTTTCTAGTTTTTGTAAACCCTCGCCACGATTTTTAACTTTGACCAAAATAGCGGCGGGTTGTTGGGTTTTAATTACCGCTTCATTAGTAGTATTGGCAATCACTCCAATGCGTCTGCCTGCCAAGCTACCGATGTCATCAAGATTACTACCTTTGCGGGTGAGCAATTGAGTGCCACCGGCAAAGTAACTAACGGAAAAATCCACTTCATTTTCTCTTTTCCAAGTAAAAGTAGTGGAGCCACATTCGATATCTATCACCCCTGTTTTCAACTTTTCAAAACGATTTTGGGGAGTAATCTCAACAACTTTTAACTTAATTGGTTTTCCTAACTTCCGTTCGGTTTCCTTGCGAATTAACTCTAACATATCAAGGCTGTAACCCACCCACTTGCCTTGGGAGTTGACAAAACCAAAGGGAATAGCATCTTTACGAGCGCCGGCAGTAATTACCCCAGTTTTTTGAATGCGATCGAAGATTGCTCCGGCAAGGCTAGAATGGTTACTGGTGACGGTTAAAGCTACTGTCATCGTCATGACGGCAAGTATAAGCTTCATTTTTTTTCCTAATCTGAAAGTGGCTCAAGTCTGGGACTGTTTCAGGAGACTGAGAGTTTCCCAGAGGAAGATTTTTTAGCGGCGATTGCTGGGGACAAAAAAAGAGGAGAGATGTTACTCTCTCCCCCTTTCAGTTTTTTCGACAACATTTTAAATTGTTTTTTCAGTTGTCGCTGTCGGGCCGAACCACCCTTGCCTTTGTCGTTACGTCCCTGACGGCGGGGGGACTCCCATCGCTTAAGTCGCATAGTTTTTAATTCCAATTTAGTCAGTTATATTTTTTATTGTAACAGGTTTAACGTCAGTTTGGGTTAAGGAATTGAACTGACGGGGTGTAGGGTGTGGGGTGTGGGGTGTGGGGTGTGGGGTTTTACCCATTTTCAGTAACCCATGCGGGCGTTGGGTTTCATGCTTCAACCCAACCTACATTCTGTGAGATGCCCGATTCTAGTTAACCAACCTTGTCCACCTAATTAGTATTTTCCCATGCTTAGTCAGCAACTTTGGCACAGCCATCAATATCTAGTACAAGCTTGTCTAGAACACCCTTTTGTGCGAGGTATCGCCACAGGAGAGCTTAAACGGGATTGTTTTGCTTTTTATGTCGGTCAAGATGCTTTTTTTCTGGAATCTTTCGCCCGTGCTTACAGTATCGCCGCCGCTAAAGCTCCTGATTGGCAGGGATTTACTAGCTTTCATCGGTTAGCGGCGGGGGTATTAAAGGAGTTAGAATTACACGAAAATTATGCTTTACAGTGGGGAGTTGACCTGAGAAAGGTTCAGCCTGCTAACGCCACCCGTCGCTATCGGGATTTTCTTCTCGCTACCGCTTGGATGGGTGACATCGGTGCGATTGCCGTGGCGATGAGTCCCTGTATGCGTCTTTATGCTTATCTGGGTCAACAATTAGCCTTAGAGCCGATTTCTGAGAATCCCTATCAAGCTTGGATTGATAGTTATAGTGGGGATGAATTCGCCGCTTTAGCAAGCCAGTTAGAGGAATTGGCGGATAAATACGCCCCGATGACGGAAAATATCTCTTTATCCTATCGTTATGCCCTTAGTTGTGAACAGGACTTCTTTAGTGCCGCCTACAGCCAGGGCAAATCTTAAAATTTTCCCGTCACAATGTTAAGAAATATAAATGACGCTAAGATTAAGGTAAGCAAAATCGTCATTATAAAAATAATGTTCCCTTCGCAACCCGCCGAAAACGAACTCCTGAAAACTATCTTGGAACCTCTACTAGAGGATTTCACCTATTGGTTTTCCCGTTCCCGTCTTCTCCTCGAATCCGAGAGATTATCCTTTCTCAGCGTCGAGGAACAAAACGATTTATTAGCAAGAGTCAAAAACGCCCAACAGGAGGTGGCCACGGCTCATTTACTCTTTAAAACCACAGGTGGTCAGGTGGGTATCGAGGCCAAGATGTTGTTGCCTTGGCATCAGCTGGTGGCAGAGTGTTGGGGGGTCAGCAGTCGTCGTCGTCGATTACAGGGTTGGGGAGAACATCAATCTCCTCAAACTGACGCTTAACCTGAAACTTTTTTGGTAAGCTAGAGAGTTGAGCGAATTTTTAGCATAAAGTTTTGGCAATTAGGAATATTCACGCATAATTCACGGGAGACTCGGCCAATGTTACATCTGATCTATATCCTCGCCTTCACAGTTATCGCTTTTTTGACCATTAATAATTTAATTCGGAGTCTGATTACTGTCAGCATGGATTCCCAGAAACGTCCTGCTAAATCGGGTAATTCCTATAATCCCTACGGTTATCCCATGACTTCCCATCCCGAACTTTTGGACGAGGCCGGACAACCGATTAATGAACCTCTGTTAGTGATTCGTTCTCTCACTGTCGAAGATGCTCGTCAGCAGTTAGATGCCATTTATAATTCTTCTCCCAGTGTCACCAAAGAGCAAGATGAAGAAATCTAATTGGTTCTAGAATGGCAGTCCTTGAAAACAGATATATCTATCTACACGGTTTTGCTTCTGGTCCCCAATCAACAAAAGCGCAATTTTTGAGACATTGTTGGCAAAAGAGGGCTTTAGCAATGGAAATTCCCGATCTTAACGGTGATGACTTTTCTAGCTTAACTCTCACTCGTCAGATTGTCCAAATCGGCCAATTGATTCAACAATCTCAGTTTCCCGTTACACTGATTGGTTCCAGTTTTGGCGGTTTAACGGCAGCTTGGCTGGCAGAAACTTATTCTCAGGTGCAAAGGCTCGTTTTATTAGCTCCCGCTTTTAATTTCGGGCCGATTTGGTTGGGACAATTGGGAGCGGAAACCCTAGCCAATTGGCAAAAATCTGGGAGTTTATCGGTTTATCACTACGGTTATAGCCGTTATCTGCCAATTGATTACAAATTTATCGAGGATTTAACTAATTATCCCCAAGAAAAGTTAATCAGGCAGCTCCCCACCCTGATTATTCATGGTCGTGCCGATGAGGTGATTCCCCTAGAAAATAGTCGCCATTATCGCATAAATCGTCCTTGGGTAAAATTAATCGAATTAGATAGCGATCATGCCCTTACCGATGTTTTGACGAGAATCTGGGCTGAAATACAATTATTTCTCGATTTTTGACTAAATAAAAACCCCCCCTTTGATCGAAAAAAGAGGGGTGCATTTAGTACATTTATATTAGACTTTGAGAGGATTTTTCAGCTTCTCAGTCTAAAGACAAGAGATTTTCTGCTGATGTCTTCCCACTACCAAAGTCCGCGGATAGGAGATACACTAGGCTCGGGAGCGGGTTGAGGAGCAACTTCAGTAAAGGTTCTGGTTTCCGGGGGTAAAGCGGGAAGTCCCCAAGCGGGTTCTTTTTGGTTAAGTTCTCTTAAAAGTTGCGAGCGATTGCTGCTGGTAGCGGTTTCCGATCTTAGTTTCAAGCGGGAAACCCAATAGGGATGAGCTTTACCCACATAAACTAATTTGCCATCTACCACTTGCAATAGTACATCGTCACCACCCATGGCATCCCCAACAATACGAGCGGTGGTTCCGTCGGTGAAGTCGCCACTGAAAATTTCTTTGCCATCCACTGTCACAGGTCTGATCAATTGGACGGACAGAATCCCACCCACGGTTCCCCGGACGCGACCTAGTATATAGTCACCGGGGTTGAGTTGTGGCTCACCTCTGTAGGTGTTATGGCCGCGCAGTTGACTGATCAGGATTTCGTTATTTTGCGGTTCTGCTTGTGCGGGTACGGCGCCAAGGGTAGTTAGGGCAACTAAACCGGCAAAACCAGCGACAAGGGAAATTTTGTTAAACACAATTACCTCAAGCAAAAAGTTAGTAAATTACCTAGAGACGTTCTAGATTATAACCTAGTTCCTAATTTTGTCTATATTGCGAAATATTTGTTTAATAATTTCTCGATCGAGCGGTTGGGGATTTCAGTTATCAGTTATCAGTTATCAGTTATCAGATTGCAGTGTTGAATAGACAGTGTTAGGTGAAAACTTTGGGGTCTTCTGGACATCAGGTGAAAAATGTTCACTGTGTTACATAATGGTTATTAATGGTAGGGACATAAGGCTGATGCCCTTTTTTCGATAAGATAAGCTGATCACCTTAACTCCAATAGAACCAAACTTGGGAACTTTCTTTTCACTGATTACTGTTTACTGTTCACTGCTCACTGAAAAATCCCCACCTCCCCACTTCCCCTGAAAACTGGATTAAGCTAGGCTCTAAGACCGCTCGATATTGGTGAATAATTGAGGATCGAGGGTGGGTAGTTCGATATCTTTTTCTGCTGGGGGAGAGGCTAACTGGAAGCGGTTTAAGGTTTGTTGAACGCGATCAAAAATGGTGATTTTTTGCTCGCTATTGTTCTGGGGTTCGGGAATGGGTTCCACTTCTAGCGGAGGCTGAATACTGGGGGCAGGTTCGTTAATCTCCTTTGTCTCCGGTATGGTGGTTAGGGGAGATTCGATCGCTTCAGGGGTTTCCTCGACCTTTTCGATTGTTTCTGTCTCTACTGGTTTTTCTTCCACTATTGGGCTTTCTGGCTCAATAACAGGGTTTTCCTCAACTATTGGGCTTTCTGGCTCAATAACAGGGCTTTCTGGCTCAATAACAGGGTTTTCCTCAACTATTGGGGTTTCTGGCTCAATAACAGGGTTTTCCTCAACTATAGGGGTTTCTGGCTCAATAACAGGGGTTTCTTCTTCCTCAATAACAGGGGTTTCCTCAACTACAGGGGTTTCTTCCTCAACTATAGGGGTTTCTGGCTCAATAACGGGGGTTTCTTCCTCTAGACTAGGAATAGTTTGATAGTTGGGATCAACAATGCTACGGGCAATTATAGGGGATAAATCGCCGCGGACTAATTGACTGAGGCCGTCTTGGTAAGAGGGATCAAAGCTAATCACGCGCACGCTGGTATTAAACTCGTTTTCGATTTTATTTCCCTTACCATCGATGAATTCTAGTTGTACCCAGTTATTGCCCTTGGCAAAACCCTTGAGATAGATTGGTTCCCAAGTATCAAGCAGAAAACTCTCACCGTTGACAGTGACACGAATGCGCCAATCTTGAAGATTATTATCTTCGTTGGCAGTATTGGAAAGACGTAGAGGAGCATTACTCAGATAAAAATCGAGCAGGATCGGTTCTGCACCGTAGATTCCTTGCGGACTACTGTAGGTTAATAGGGGTAAGTTGTTATCGGGGGCATTTTTGCCTGTTTTTGTCAGAATATGAAAGGTTGTTTCAGCGAAGGCCCCATCATTTTTAAAACTTTCCTGCCAAGGACGCAGGGCAAAAACGCGGAGGGTGTGAGTACCGGGGGCAAGATTTTCTAGGATAATCGGTTGCTTGAGGTCGTAGATAGCCGCTGCTGGTTCATTATCGACAATTAGGCTCAAGTGGGGTCCTAATTTCAGGGTATCGTCTTGGAAAATTGGCAGATCTGACACTTGTAGTTTAACTATCACCTGAGTGTCATCGAAAACTTGTTCGGGCAGAGGACTGAGAATCGTTACTTGGGGAGCGTAACGCTCTAAACTGGGGCGCAGTTCCTGAATTAGGGCCGGGGGGGCAACCTCAGAAATGCGGCCTTGGAGGACGGGAAGATGAGGGGTTTCGGAACTGGGGAGATTGGTAGCCGTCAGGCGATCGCCACAGGCGGTTAACAGGGTGGTCAGTAAACCGATCACAAGACACATATGAAGGGTTTTGACTGGGATTAATTTATGTAGTAGGGATAGCACGTTCCTCCTAGAGCCAAGGCCAAAATCTATACAAACCATTGATTTTTGCTAGAGTCATCGGAAATTTTGGGTCTGAAACCCCGCCGTTTTACGGCGGCTTTGCTGTTAAATCTTAGCGCATTTACAAAATATGTGTTAGAATGTGAGGTATGGAAAAAGCCTATTCTTACCGATTTTACCCCACACCAAAACAAGAGTCGCTATTGCGGCGCACTTTGGGCTGTGTAAGATTAGTTTACAACAAAGCTCTCCACGAACGAACACAAGCTTGGTACGAAAAGCAAGAAAGAGTAGGCTACGCTCAAACTTCTTCAATGTTGACCGATTGGAAAAAGCAAGAAGAATTAG
>NZ_JADBVM010000120.1:0-3559 GCF_020244875.1 Microcystis sp. M44BS1 | reverse complement strand
TTTAACCGTCAACTATACCCTAAGTGGAACCGCAACAAAGGGAACCGATTATAACAATCTGACGGGGACAGTGAGTTTTGCGGCGGGGGCAGCCACAGCGTTAATCAACATCAATCCCATAGACGACACCTTAGCAGAGGGGGATGAGTCAATTGTTTTAACCTTAGCGATGGGTGATGGCTATGCTCTTGGCGCAACTTCGACGGCAACTGTTACCCTCAAGGATAATGAATTACCAGTCGTAAATGGCTTGCAAAATATTCTTAAAGGGCTATCATCAACAACAAATATTTTTGCAGAACTCAATAACGTTTTTTCTCAAAATCCGCTATTACTTCAAAATCTTGATTTACTAGGAAAACGAATTGACGTTAATTCGGCTAAGTTGTTTTTGGGGGAGGCAAAAAGTCTCCTCGATCAAGCCCTTAGTAGCTTGAACAGCTTGTCTAGTCTGAATCTCAAAACTATTGTTGATCAATTATCCACTGCAATTAAAAATATTGGAAATGTAACAGTTAGCGTTGATGGACAGTTGATTGCATCTAGTCTTCTCGTTAGTGTTAATCTCAAGCCTGATAGCGAAGTTATTTTTAATTTTGATCTTTCTAAATTATTCACCATTGCTGAAAGCCTTTCTGGAACTAAAACATTCAATGTAGTTGGCATAGATACAAGTGCTGCTATTACTGGTAATGCAAACGGATCTGCGTCCCTTGGCTTTAAGTTTAGTCTTGGTATTGATAAATTTGGCAAGGCCTTTGTTAATGAAAATGGTCTTCTCAGCGCCATTGTTGATTTGAATACTACATTGACAGGAAGCGCCTCTATTAAAGGGCTTACTAATGGGGAAATTAATGGAACTGGAAAACTAAACCTTAATACTCTATTAAAAATAGATGATGGTGACAATGTTGCTAATGAACGACTTTATTTCTCTGGCACAACTTTTGGGACACTCTTTGCAACTAATGGCGTATCTTTTATCGGCGGCATTAATTTAAGTAGTGCCACAATTAAGGGAAATATTGCGAATCTGTCAGGGTTTGAAATTCCGTTTGCGGCTACTGGTAGTTTAAATTTTGTCACAGGAAAAGCGGAGTTTAGTGTTCAACAGGATGCTATTCTAGATGCCTTAGTAAATGCGGCAGAGAAAGGAATTAATTCACTTGCTAATCAAAGTAATAAAGTTGCTCAATTAACTAAAAATATTCCGTTGATTGGCAACAATTTATCCACTGCGCTTACGTCAACTGTTGCTAAAGGGCTTGCTTTTGATGCTCCTAATACAGGGACAAAAGCGTATCTGGCATCGCGTAATATTATTGTTGAAAAAATTATCACACCCCAAGAATTCTTTAGTGGTAGTTTCTTGGCAAATGATGTTTTGCTATTACGCTACAATCCTTCGGTTAGCGACACATTGCAACTGGTAAATACGTCTGGTGGTTTTGATGCGGGTTTGGCGAAATTCACGCTCAATGGTAATTTGAATTCCACGCCAAATCTAGCCCTCGATCTTAAATTCGGTCTTGATTTA
This sequence comes from Microcystis sp. M44BS1, assembly GCF_020244875.1. Lineage (NCBI taxonomy): Bacteria > Bacillati > Cyanobacteriota > Cyanophyceae > Chroococcales > Microcystaceae > Microcystis > Microcystis sp. M44BS1. Next base: position 2,022 of record NZ_JADBVM010000120.1, on the reverse strand, counting down.
GTGAATGGGCCTTTTATCTATGAAGGTGGGACAATTAATGCTCAGTTACCGATTAAGGGCAGTTTTAACGGTTCAGCTAGTATTGGTAAGTTTCTTTCTGGTCAGGTGAACATAGCTAATGCCAATTTGAACCCAACGGCTAAACTAACATTTAGCGATTTTGACACTATTGCTAACGAACGCTTTTATTTATTAGCGAGTAATAATGCGCTTTCCTTAGATACGATTTTAGGGAAGAAAGAAGCCGTTTCTTTAACAGGTAATTTGGCTTTGGATGCGGCTCTTACTGTAGCAAATCCTGACATCCATCTTCTCAACAAGCTCAATTTAGGGAGCTTTACTTGGAATGCTAGCGTTCAATACGATCTCGTTACAGGACAAGCCAGCTATACCATCAAAAATGATGCCAGTATCACCACGATTATTAATCTTTTTCAGGGTAAGCAAGGAGATCTCATTAACCTCTTTTTAGGCGATTTGGTTAATTCTAACCCAATTCCAAAAGAGATTCGCACGATTCTTACCGAAAAAATTCCCTTGTTAGATAAGAATTTATTAGATATTATTGGTGCGCCTAAAGGCATTCAACTACTTGTAAATCCAGATCAATTCAAAGGGAAAACTATCCAGCAGATCAATGACAAGACTGGTGAACAAGGCCTTGACATTTTAGATATAAGTGTAGATTTAGTTAAAGCTGAAAACATCTTGAAGCTTCTCAGCGGTCAGGAGATTAACCTTGTTAGTTTAGATATTAAACAAACTCTTAGTGAGTTTGGGAAAAAATTTACGGTGTTGCCTAGCACGACCATATTTACCTTCTATGGAATTGCTGGTGTCAGCGCTGGTGTAGATATAGAAGCTGTAATTTCAATGTTAGTTGATACCACTGTAGGGTTTGATACGCAAGGTTTTTATGTGATTGAAAGTGGAGCTAAAGCGCCTTCAGGTCGAACTGTTGGGAATATGCTATTCTCTCTCAATCCTACGGTCACTGGCATTTTAACTGCAACCCTAGACTTAATAACCGTCATACCGCTAGTTGATATTGCTGGAAGAATTTCTTTAATAGGACAACTGGGACTTCGCCTCGATGATTCTCCTTCAGGAGTTGATTCTGATCCCAAGGTTCGTTTATCGGGATTAAATGATACCAATCTAATTCCAACACTTTCAATTAATCTTGGGTTAGGTCTAACTTCGACCTTATTCCCTATAGGAGATTTAGGTCTGCCCTTAATTAAAAAAGGTGAAGTCGAAAAGATCGTGCCTCTTTATAACAAGAGTGCAGGCTCTCTCGCTGATGTTAAAAATGATGTTAAGTCGTTTATTGACAAAACAAGGGGAGAAGGGGCATTAAAAGTTTATGCACTAGGCGTTATTACTGGCGACCCCACATTACTCACTGCGGGTACTGCCCTTTTGGGGACGGGGACTTCTCCTCAAGTAACTCAAGCTTTTAATGAATTAGCGACTGGCTTGAAGGAAAGTGGTCGTGATATGTTGGGTGCTGCTAAAGACGTGGCACTGGTAACGAAGACCTATGGACTTAAGTTGGGAGAAACGGCAAAATTCCTGTATGATAATTTTACGGGTGGGATTACGGGTGTTGCAAGTGCTTTATATAAGGAAGTAACTCAGGATATTAGTAATATTGCCAATGGCTTATATAATGGAGTTACGCAAGATTTGCGAAGTATTGCTAGAGGGCTTTATAATGGTGTTACAACAAATTTAGATACTATTGCAAAAGGTATTTATAATGGTGCGCTTCAGGATATTGATAAAATTGCTAAAGCCATCATAGATGAGTTTGGCAAAGGATTTTTGTTCTTGCTTGATAATTTAATTACGGAATTTTTGCCAGATGGTAGTAAAATTCGCAATACGTTTATTAATGGGGTAAATACTTTCAAGGAAGAATGGCTAAGTGGCGGTAAGAAGATTGAAACTGCCTTTAGCAATGGCACAAGCTATTTACGCAATACGTTTATTAATGGGGTAAATACTTTCAAGGAAGAA
>NZ_JADBVM010000012.1:0-4940 GCF_020244875.1 Microcystis sp. M44BS1 | reverse complement strand
GGAAATGGGGGAATGGGGGAATGGGGAAATGGGGAAATGGGGAAATGGGGAAATGGGGAAATGGGGGAATGGGGGAATGGGGAAATGGGGAAATGGGGAAATGGGGAAATGGGGAAATGGGGAAATGGGGGAATTTCAACTAAAACCCCAAAACCCTAAAACCCCAAAACCCTAAAACCCCAACTCTCAACTCCGGCCTCCTGACTCCTGACTCCTAGAGTAACTGATAACTGATAACTGATAACTGATAACTGATAACTGATAACTGATAACTGATAACTGAAAACATGGAAATATCAGAACTAAAAAAAGGCATCGAGATAGTAGGATCGCGCCTGGGTAAAACCCAGGACTATCTTTGACTTACCCACTTTAAGGGCCAAAATTAAAGACTTAGAACAGGTGGCAGCCGTCCCCACTTTTTGGGATAATCCCGATACTGCTCAAAAAACCCTGCAAGAACTAAACGAATGTAAATCTTATTTAGAAACCTATCAAAGTTGGTGTGAACAATTAGAAGATACCAAGGCAATTATCGAGTTATTAGAATTAGAATCCGATCGAGCTTTACTAGAAGAAGCAACGGACAATTTAACTCATTTACAGCATGACCTCGATCGCTGGGAATTGCAACAGCTTTTAAATGGTCCCTACGACGCAAAAGGAGCGGTTTTAACGATTAATGCGGGGGCCGGGGGAACCGATGCCCAAGATTGGACAGAAATGCTCCTGAGAATGTATTCTCGCTGGGCCGAGAAACAGGGATATAAAGTCACTTTAGCGGAAATATCAGAAGGAGATGAAGCGGGAATTAAATCGGTGACAATTGAAATTGCTGGAACTTATGCTTACGGTTATCTAAAAGGAGAAAAAGGCACCCATCGGTTAGTCAGAATTTCCCCTTTTAATGCTAATGGTAAACGTCAAACCAGTTTCGCCGGGGTGGAAGTGATGCCAATTTTGGGCGATGATGCGGTGAGGGTAGAAATTCCCGATAAAGATTTAGAAATTACCACCGCTAGATCGGGGGGAAAAGGTGGACAAAATGTTAATAAAGTGGAAACTGCCGTGCGTGTGGTTCATCTTCCCACAGGTATCGCTGTGCGTTGTACCCAAGAGCGATCGCAATTACAAAATAAAGAAAAAGCCCTAGCTTTATTAAAGGCGAAATTGTTAATTATCGCTCGGGAACAACAGGCTCAAGCGATCGCCGAAATTCGCGGCGATATGGTGGAGGCCGCTTGGGGCAATCAAATCCGTAACTATGTTTTTCATCCCTATCAATTGGTTAAGGATCTCCGTAGCAATGTGGAAACCACCGATGTTACTGGGGTAATGAATGGGGATTTAGATAGCTTTATTGAAGCCTATTTACGTTTGGGGGGTAACAGTGCGGGTTATACTGATTCCTAAGATGAGAGCAGCTCTATTTTCTCGCAAATTCTGTTCTTATTGGCTTGTCAAGCTCTTTGTCCTCTACTAAGAAGAAAAATCAATGGTTATTATCGAGATTACCAATGTGGAAGAAATATTAAGCGCAAAAATTGGCTCTTTCGCCGCTAAAATCGTTCAAGCTCTAGCAGATGATGAAGGGAAAGTGGAAGAGGTTCTCATCAAAGAATTACAGGCTAATTTTCAGGAAAGGGGGATTAAAGCTAATCTGTTTAGCGTCACTGGGTTAGATATGCTCGGCAATGGCAGGCTAGAAGTTAACGTTAATGTTCGTTCTGCTAATATGATGTCCTAAGAGAAGATGAAATCGGCAAAGGTTGGGTTAAATATAGTTAAACCCAACCTTATTTTGGTAGTTACCATCAAAACCAATGGCAGCGAAGAGCGAGGTTATAATAAACCAACAAAATGTAACGGTCCTTGACCGGTAATTAATTCGATAATAATTGCCAGAAAACCAATCATCGCTAATCGGCCATTCCACACCTCGGCTGCCGTGGTCATTCCCCATTCCCAACGCTCCTGGGGATACATTTTCATATTCGCTTTCGGACGGGTAATTTGCTCGAAAGTGGTGGGTTTTTCCTCTAGGGATTTTACCACTAACTGGGAGAGAGATTCGATAAACATCGGGTGAGTGTTAAGAGCCGGGACTCGCTGAAAATGTTCAATTCCCGCTTCTTCCGCCACTTCTCTGTACTCTATATCGATTTCTTGCAGAGTTTCGATGTGTTCCGAGACAAAGCTAATCGGCACGACCAATAAATTCTTAATTCCCTGCTCTCCCAGCCCTTTTAAAGCATCTTCCGTATAGGGTTTTAGCCATTCCACTGGACCGACGCGACTTTGATAGGCTAAAGTGTACTGATTGGGTCGGTTGAGTGTACGCATGATCGCCCTAGTGCATTCTTCAATTTCCCTTTGATAGGGATCTCCCGCTTCCTCCACATAACTTTGGGGGACACCATGGGCGCTAAAAAAGATATGTACTTGGTCAGGATTAGCACACTGCTCTAATTCTCGCGCAATCAGATCGGCCATAGCACCCAGATAAGTGGGATGATCGTACCAAGAGGGGATGAGAGTATATTCCGTTAAACGTAGATAGGGGTCCTGCTGCCACATTTCCTCCAGCACACGAAAACTGGAACCACTGGTACTGATCGAAAATTGGGGATAAAGGGGAAGAATAACTAATTTTTTGATATGATCCCGTTTAATCCGCTCGATCGCTTCTTCGGTGAAGGGATTCCAGTAACGCATCCCAATATAAACGCTCACCTCGCGCCCCATTTCCGCGAGACGTTGTTGCAGTGCCGTGGCCTGTGCTTCCGTAATCTTGAGTAAAGGGGAGCCACCGCCAATCTGACGGTAATTTTCTTGGGATTTACTCGCTCTTAGCGTCGATATTAACCAAGCTAACGGTTTTTGTAATCCTTTGATCGGTAAACGGATGATTTCTGGGTCAGAAAAAAGGTTAAATAGAAAAGGACGTACATCCTCTAACCGCTCTGGCCCACCCAAATTTAATAATAAAACCCCAACGCGACCCATAGTGTTAACAGATAATTTTTAAATTTTCAGATTCTTTACCAAGTTTAACAATATATCGGTGGAACCGTTAAAACAAATTACAGGCGACAGAGAACTTAATCAAATCTTGGAGGTTGATCTTGGCTACTATTTTACGTCCCCTCAGTTATCAATATCAATGGCTTTACGATGGTATCTCCCGTCTGGCTGCCCTAGCAGTGGGTGGTGAGTCACGTTTTCGGCAATTGGCCCTAGAAGGCTTAAAAATCGCTAAAAATGACCCTATCCTCGATCTCTGTTGTGGTGCGGGTCAAACCACCCGTTATTTAGTCCCCCTATCCGATCGCTGTACGGGTTTAGATGTCTCTCCCTTGGCCCTACAGCGAGCTAGTTTAGCGGTGCCGCAAGCGCATTATGTGGAGGGATTAGCCGAAAAAATGCCCTTTAGTGCCGGAGAATTCGCCCTTGTTCATACTAGTGCCGCTCTCCACGAAATGGAACCGGAGCAGTTAGAGGAAATCCTGAAAGAAGTGTATCGAGTTCTCAGACCGGGGGGAATTTTTGCCCTCGTGGATTTTCATCGACCCACTAACCCGCTTTTTTGGCCTTCTTTAGCCCTATTTTTGCAATTATTTGAAACCGATACCGCTTGGCAGTTTATCGATCGGGATCTGATCCGATCTTTACAGGCGATCGGTTTTCGTGATTGTCAACAAAAATTATACGCTGGGGGCAGTTTACAGGTGATTCAAGCGGTCAAGTAAAGGGATCGGCCGGGCAAGATTTTCAGGGGCAGTCGGTCATTTATACTAAAGAGGGAAGCTGAGTTCGATCGACTCGGTGCCAGTTATTTTTGAGAAGTAATGACTAGAGCAAAAATTCTACAACCCGGTTTAATTTTAGGGGATACGATTCTCGGTCTCACTCTGGAGATTTTGAGTCAGCATCGGATTAAGGGATTGATTCTCGATGTGGATGATACCCTTGTTCCCCTCCAGGAAACGGCGGTTTCTGACGACTTACAGCGTTGGGTCGATTCCTTGCGTCTTGATCTACCGATTTGGTTGGTCAGCAATAATCTCAGTGAAAATCGGATCGGTGCGATCGCTGATAATTTACAACTTCCCTACCTTCTCGGTGCGGTGAAACCCTCTCGACGCAAACTCCGGCAAGCGATGGCAGCCATGAGTCTCCCCCCCCAACAAATTGCCATGGTTGGCGATCGCTTGTTTACCGATGTTTTAGCGGGAAATCGTCTGGGAATGTTTACCATTCTGGTGAAACCAATGGTAAATCCCTTGACGGGGGGGCAAGCTTATCCAATCCACGATTTTGAGGTATGGATATCACAAATTCTCGGTGTTTCCCTCCATCCGCAGCATTACTTAATAAAACCTGACCAATCGTCACAGAAGTAAATATTAAAAAATAATTAAGTATAGAGGAAACGATGGAAAAGTAGGAAATACTATAGACAATTTGAAATGAGGTCAGCCGAGATAAAGACCTTAAATATATGAAAGTCAGTAGATAGAAGGTGCCAGTTTTTGCGGATATACGCCAAAAGCTGGCGCTACTGTTTTTGAGTTTTATCTGTTTGGATGTCATAGTTAGTAAAAGTATAGTCAAATATAGACAGACTGAATTCCATTTCAGAAATTCCCTTCACTTTTACTTCGAGAGATTAATTCTCCTTGGGTGAACTACGCACCTCTCTATCCCATAGCGGTTAAACGCATTTGGGAATGCTTTTCGTAAAATATTGTAGGAACATCTGACATCAGATTGAACCAGAATCCCCTTATCTGTACGATATAACCCTCGCGAAATTCTTTTTCCTGAAAAAACGGGTTTTTCAGTTATCTGTCCATAAACGGGGAGAGGATCGTCATTCAAAAAATTAGAAGCTGAGGTATAGGATTCTTCTTGAAGAATCACAGAGATTCCTTCTAATT
>NZ_JADBVM010000119.1:0-2783 GCF_020244875.1 Microcystis sp. M44BS1 | reverse complement strand
TACGTTTTCCACTAAATACCAAGAAGAAAACGTTGTATTTTCCGTTGGACCATAGACATGAAGCAACCGTTGTGGCGCACCTTTTTCTAGTACCTCTTGTACCCATTTTGGTTCAACTGCTTCACCCCCAAATAGTAAGCAGCGTAAGTTACTAAAAGCTTGGGGAACTAAATTAGCTAACTGATTAAAAAGTGCTGTGGTTAAAAATAAGACACTAATCTGATTTTCCTTTAAGCTTAGTGCCAATTCTTGGGGTGAGAGCAGAACTGATTTAGCGATAATAATAATCTTAGCACCGTTAAGTAAAGCCCCCCAAATTTCAAAAGTAGCGGCATCAAAAGCAATATTAGACGCTTGCACAACGCGGTCATCAGGAGTAAACTGGATGTAATTGGTATTTAATACCAGTCGATTAACTGCTTGATGAGTGACGATAACACCCTTAGGTATTCCTGTAGAACCAGAAGTATAAATAACGTAGGCTAAATTATCCGCAGAAACCGCGCTGTTAAGATTCTCCTGACTTGCTTGATTAATTTGTGGCCAATCTTTATCTAAACAGATAACAATAGCCTGATGATTTGGCAGGGAAGTCTGTAAAGATTCGCAGGTTAATATTATTTTAACCTGGGTATCTTGGAGCATAAAGCTAATGCGTTCTTGGGGATAATCTGGGTCAATCGGAACATAAGCACCACCCGCTTTTAAGATTCCTAATAACCCCACAATCATGTCTAAGGAACGCTCAAGGGAAATACCGACTAAAGTATCAGCTTTTACGCCTAATTTTCGCAAATAATGGGCTAATTGATTAGCACGACAATTTAATTCATTGTAGGTTAATTGTTGCTGGGAACAGACCACCGCTACCGCGTCGGGTGTGCGTTTTACCTGTTTCTCAAATAATTGATGAATACACTTATACTCAGGATAGTCAACTTGAGTATTATTCCACTCAATTAATAACTGATTAGTCTCGCTTTCTGTCAGTAAGGGTAATTGGGAAATCTGCGCTTGAGGATTGGCCACAATTCCCCCTAATAAGTTGAGAAAATGCCCTGACAATCGCTCAATAGTGCTACTCTCAAACAAATCAGTATTATATTCCCAGACACCTTTTAAGCCATCATCGGTGTTAACCATAGCTAAGGTTAAATCAAACTTAGCTGTGGTATTTTCTGGAGGCAAATCTGTCACCGTTAATCCCGTCATTGCAATCTCAGACTTGGGTGTATTTTGCAGGACAAAAGCGACTTGAAATAGGGGAGTATGGCTCAAATCCCTTTCCGGTTGCAACGCTTCGACTAACATTTCAAAGGGTAAGTCTTGGTGTGCGTAAGCATCCATTGTCACTTCCCGAACCCGGGTTAATAACTGACTAAAACTCGGATTATCTGATACATCCGTCCGCATCACTAAAGTATTAACAAAGAAGCCGATTAACCCCTCAATTTCGCTGCGATTACGGTTAGCAATGGGAGTTCCTACCAAAATATCACTTGACCCTGTATAACGATACAGTAAAGCATCAAAAGCAGCCAACAGCGTCATAAATAATGTCACCCCTTGTTGGCGACTCAATTCAGTCAAAGCTTGGCTAAGTTTGGGGGACAGGGAAAATTCTTGCTGAGTACCGACAAAGCTTTGCACCGCAGGTCGAGGGTGGTCTGTGGGAAGAGATAATAGTGGGGGTGCAGCTGTTAGTTGATTTTGCCAGTAATTTAATTGACTTTCTAGGACATCCCCTTGTAACCATTGTTTTTGCCAGAGTGCAAAATCTCCATACTGAATCGGTAAGGGAGCTAAATTTACGGGTTGATTCTGCACATAAGCATTATATAAGCTGGTCAATTCGTGAATCAACACTTCGATTGACCAACCATCACTAATAATGTGGTGCATACAGACTAACAAGAGATGTTCCGTCTCCGATAGCACCACTAAAGTGATTCTGATTAAAGACTCTTTGGCTAAATCAAAGGGTTGCGTGGCTTGTTTTTGCTTTAATTGCTGTGTTTTTTCTGCTTGCTCCTGGATGGGTAAATCTTGTAAATCAACGACCGATATTGTTTCCCTTGTTGTTTGAATAACCTGAGTCGGTTGTCCATCAATCGTGACAAAATTAGTCCGTAATACCTCATGGCGATCGCAAATTTCTTGCAAACTTTGTTCTAAGGCCTTTTGATTGAGGTTGCCTCGGAAATGCAACAGCATCGGTATATTATATAAAGCACTATTTGGTTGCAATTGATCTAAAAACCATAAACGCTGTTGAGCAAAAGATAGAGGTAGTTCTGTATCCTTAGTTCTCGGTAAAATGGGGGGTACTGTTAGCGTCAGATTTTGCTGCTGTAATTGTCCAATAAGATGCGCTAATTCGGCCACCGTCGCTGCACCAAATAAACTCCGCAAAGGTAGTTCTATTTTAAATAAACTCCGAATCCGGGAGACTAATTGAGTTGCGAGGAGAGAATGACCGCCAATTTCAAAGAAATTATCATAAATTCCCACTTGCTCTACTTTGAGTATTTCTGTCCAAATTTGCACCAACATCTCTTCAATTCCATTGCGTGGTGCTACATATTGATCCCGACGATTACCTATCTTATCTGGTGCAGGTAAAGCGCGACGATCTACTTTACGATTAGTAGTAAGGGGTAAAGATTCCAGAAAAACAAAAGCTTGAGGAACCATATACAAAGGCAATTTACTGGACAGAAACTGACGCAGTTCACTAATCATCGGTATGCGTTCATAATGAGCTACTATGTAGGCGACTAAAT